>JAIDXU010000225.1 GCA_029058455.1 Paramuribaculum sp. | reverse complement strand
GATTGAGCCTCTTTATTGCCGTTCATTGGTTTCTTTGCATCCTTTTTTCACCCACCCTTGACAATTTAAGCTAAAGATTTATTAATTTTGTAACTTAAATTTCAAGTTTATGAGTCATATTTTTACTTGGGAGGCTTTAGATACCGTAATGCCTGCTCTCGATTTTGAAAAAGTTGAGACTTGGCTGTGTAAAGTTGCTGATAATCATGGCTTTGAGATGGTAAGAGTGAATTATCTTCTTACAGATGACGCCAATATCCTTGACTATAACATTAAGTATCTGAACCACAGCTACTTCACTGACATTATTACCTTCGACTATACTTCGGGCAACCGTATAGCCGGTGATATTGTCATATCTCTCGACACTGTGAGATCTAACGCAGCGCAACTTGGCGTGGACTATCGCAGCGAGTTGCTGAGAGTGATTGTTCATGGTGTTCTTCACCTTTGTGGCATTAATGATAAATTGCCCGGTGAGCGTGAGATTATGGAGCAAAACGAAAATGAAGCTCTCGAGCTTTTTAACCAATGTTTCAGTTGATTTTCTGAAATGAGATTTTCATACGATGTTATAGTGGTGGGTGCCGGTCATGCCGGATGTGAGGCTGCTCATGCTGCCGCACGTCTTGGTGCTGATACGTTGCTTATAACCCACGACATGAACAAGATTGCCCAAATGAGCTGTAATCCCGCTATCGGTGGTATTGCAAAGGGGCAGATCGTGAGAGAAATTGATGCTTTGGGCGGATTGATGGGAATTGTGGCCGACCGCACGGCCATTCAGTTTCGTATGCTCAACCGCAGCAAGGGCCCGGCAATGTGGAGTCCTCGTGCGCAGAGCGACCGTAACCGTTACAGTCAGACAATGCGCCATTATCTTGAGACTACTCCCGGTCTCTCGATGTGGCAGGATAATGTCACCTCTCTCATCATAGAAAATGGAGCTGTAGTCGGTATTGTTACCGGTTTGGGCGTGGAGTTTAGGGCTAAATCGGTTGTGCTGACAAACGGCACTTTCCTTAATGGTCTTATGCATGTGGGTCGCGTCATGACTCCGGGCGGCCGCACTGCCGAGCTGGCCTCGCATGGCCTTACTGAGCAATTACGCGAGCTTGGCTTTGTTGTCGACCGCATGAAAACCGGCACTCCTGTGAGAATTGACGGCAGAACCGTTGATTATTCAAAGACCGTTCCTCAGCAGGGAGATAATGATTTTCATAAGTTCTCTTATCTGCCCGAGGTTAATCGCGAGCTAAAGCAGCGTGAGTGCTATATAATGTACACCAATCCCGAGACTCACGAGATTTTGCGTCGCGGCCTTCCCGATTCGCCGCTTTATAACGGTCAGATCAAGAGTATCGGCCCCCGTTATTGCCCCAGTATAGAAACAAAAATTGTGACCTTTGCCGATAAGCAGGAACATCAGTTGTTTCTTGAGCCGGAAGGGGAGGAGACTTGTGAGATGTATCTTAACGGTTTCTCATCTTCGCTCCCTCTCGATGTGCAGTTTGAGGCTATCGCTACCGTGCCTGCGTTGAAAGATGTGCAGATCTATCGTCCCGGTTATGCCATAGAATATGACTTCTTCGATCCTACACAGCTCTATCATACTCTGGAAACGAAGCTTATTTCAAATCTCTTTTTTGCAGGTCAGATCAATGGAACAACCGGATATGAGGAAGCGGCTGCGCAGGGTCTTGTGGCCGGTGCCAACGCTGCGCTCTGCTTGCGTGGCGGAGAACTTCTTACTCTTGCGCGTGACGAGGCCTACATAGGTGTGCTGATCGATGATCTCGTTACCAAAGGTGTCGATGAGCCTTACAGAATGTTTACCTCGCGGGCTGAATATCGTATTCTCCTGCGGCAGGATGACGCGGATATGAGACTTACCGAAAAGGCATATAACCTCGGGCTTGCTTCCGAGCAGCGTTTCCGTCTTATGTCGACCAAGCGCGAGAAGCGTGACGCTCTTATAGGGGCTGCCCGTGAGATGAAAGTTGATCCTTCGGCTATAAATCCTTTTCTTGAAAGTCGCGAAACCTCACCGATAAAGCAGAGAATTTCTATCTATGATCTGATTCTTCGCCCTCAGCTTTCTTTAGTTGATCTTTTCTCGGCTGTGCCTGAATTTGGCGCCCGTGTAGGGGAGATTATCGACGGTGACCGCTTTGAAGAGATTGTCGAGGCTGCCGAGATTCTTATAAAATATCAAGGCTATATAGAGCGCGAGCAGATGGTGGCCGACAGAATCAAGCGTCTCGAGAATATCAGAATCAAGGGCAAGTTTGATTATTCTACTCTTCACTCGCTCTCTACCGAGGCTCGTCAGAAGCTTGCCCGTATCGATCCCGAAACTATCGCTCAGGCTTCGCGTATTCCCGGCATTTCTCCATCCGATGTAAATATTCTGCTGCTTCTCGCAAGCAGGTGATTGTTTCACGTGGAACACTCTTAACCAACCAAGATTCATATAATTACGTAATACTTCCTATTTATTTTATCATGGAATATATCAAGTCAAAAATCCGTGACATCATGGATTTCCCCCAGAAAGGTGTGATATTTAAAGATCTCACTACCGCCTTCAAGGATCCCCGCGCACTCCACATTATCGGCTGGGATCTTTCGCAGCTTTATCGCGACAAAGGGGTTACCAAAGTGGTGGGTATCGAAAGCCGCGGATTTATCGGCGGCTCTATCCTTGCCTTTGAACTGGGTGCCGGTTTTGTGCCTGCAAGAAAGCCGGGCAAGCTTCCCGCCGATACGGTTTCGGTGTCATACGAAAAGGAATATGGCACTGACACCGTCGAGATTCACCGCGATGCCATTACGCCCGACGATGTGGTAGTGATCCACGATGATGTGCTTGCCACCGGAGGCACCATGAACGCTGTATATGAGCTTGTGAAGTCGATGAATCCCAAGAAAATCTATGTGAACTTCATTATCGAGATCTCCGCTCTCAACGGCCGCGCCAATCTTCCCGCCGATGCCGAGGTAACCGCGCTCCTCTCATATTGATTCTTTTAGCACAAGGGTATAGACGGCCATGACAATATTGCGTTGTCATGGCCGTTATCAGTATGTAGAACTATGGCTAAACATAAACGCACACAGATAGTAGAAGAAAAGATAGCGGTGATGCCCGCTACCCCCGGCGTGTATATGTATTATGACGCCGAGGGTAATGTCATATATGTAGGTAAGGCAAAGAACCTGAAGCGTAGGGTTTCGAGCTATTTTAATCGCACTCATGAGTCGACACGCACCAATCTGCTTGTGCGTGCCATCGCCGATTTGAAATATATTGTCGTTCCTACCGAGCAAGACGCCCTTAATCTCGAAAACTCGATGATTAAGGAGTATAAGCCGAAATATAACGTGTTGCTCAAGGATGATAAATCTTACCCTTGGATCGTTGTGACCAACGAGACTTATCCGCGTGTGTTTATGACCAGAAAGCGCATTAAGGACGGGTCAAAATATTACGGCCCCTATACCGACACCGGGTCGGCGAGGGCGGTGCTTGAGCTGATAAGAGAGCTTTATCCTATACGCTCATGCGCCCATGCCATCACTCCTGAATATGTGGCCAGGGGAAGGGGGCGGCTTTGTCTCGATTATCATCTGAAACGTTGTCCCGGATGTTGCACAGGGCTTGTAACTCCCGAAGAATATAATGCCAAAATCGAGCGCGTGAAGCAGATTTTGCGCGGAGATATGAGCGAATTGCTCACTCATCTGCGCACTGAAATGGCTTCTCTGGCCGAGGAGTTGCGTTTTGAGGAAGCACAGAAGCTAAAGGAACAGCATATTCTTGTGGAGCGTTATTGCGCCAAGAGTGTTATCGTGAGCCAGACAATCGGCGATATAGATGTGTTTGGCATTGACGACGACGGCTCGGATGTGTTTATCAACTACATGCACGTGCGTCGCGGAGCGGTGGTGCGAAGCCTCACGCTCGAATATAAACGTCGCCTCGACGAAACTCCCCAGCAGTTGTTGAGCTATGCCATGAATGAGGTTGCCACCCGTCTCGGCGTGAAGTTTGAGGAGGTGGTTGTGGCATCGAAGCCCGACACCGAAATGCCGGGTGTGACATTCATAATACCTGTGAAAGGCGACAAGGCCAAACTGCTCGATGTGAGTGAGCGCAACGCCCGTCAGCACCGCATTGACATGCTCAATCAGATGGCGCGCAAAAATCCCGAGCAACGCACCGAAAAACTGCTTGAACGAATGAAAAGCGACTTCCGCCTCACCGAGCTGCCTCACCACATAGAGTGCTTCGACAACTCCAATATTCAGGGCACGAATCCTGTGGCGAGCTGTGTGGTGTTTCGCGACGGAAAACCCTCCAAAAAAGACTATCGCCATTTCAATATCAAGACCGTCGAGGGCCCGGATGATTTTGCATCGATGAAAGAGGTGCTTACGAGGCGCTACACGCGTTTAATGAACGAGGGTGAGGGTTTGCCTCAGCTTATAGTGGTTGACGGCGGCAAAGGGCAATTGAGCGCGGCTGTGGAGGCTCTCGACTCGATGGGTCTGCGTGGCAAAATCGCTGTGGTAGGCATCGCGAAGCGTCTTGAGGAAATCTATTTCCCCGGCGACTCGATTCCACTATATATTGATAAAAACAGCGATTCGCTCAGGGTGGTGCAGCAGCTTCGCGACGAGGCCCACCGTTTCGGCATTACTCATCATCGCAACCGTCGCAGCAAGTCGCAGACGGTGTCGCAACTCGACTCAATCAAGGGCATCGGGGAGAAAAGCCGTGAGGCGTTGCTGACACATTTCCGCAGTGTGAAACGTCTCTCCGAGGCAGACATCGACGACATCGCCGCCATTGTCGGCCCCTCTAAAGCATCAATTATCTTCAACGCCCTCCATCCCTCCGACTAACAATCCCAATTAGTCAAATTAGCCCAATTAGCCCAATTAGCCCAATTAGCCCAATTAGCCCAATATGACCTTGCCGTCAGCCGCCTTTAATTTCAATGTACTACAAATTGTAGTAAGTTTGATTCCTTCTTTTTTGGGGGTCAGTAGTGGGCGCCCCAGGAGGCGCGGTCGAGGTTGCGGTAGGAGACGGCTTCGAGCATGTGGGCGGGGAGTATGTCGGGCGCGCTGTCGAGGTCGGCTATTGTTCGCGCCACCTTGACAATGCGGTCGAAAGCTCGGGCGCTCATGTCAAATTTGGTCATTGCGGTTTTGAGTATCTTCATACACTCCGGAGAGAGTGGCGCATGAATGGCCATGAGGCGCGAATTCATCTGAGCGTTGCAATATATTCCGGGCTGATCGGCAAAGCGGTCAAGCTGAATTTTGCGCGCCTTGACAACGCGCTGTCTTATGGCCGAGCTTGGCTCGCCGGCGGGCGCTGACGTGAGGCTGTCGAGATCCACAGGTAGTATCTCGACTTGAATGTCTATGCGGTCGAGCAGCGGCCCGGAAATGCGCGAAAGATATTTGCGCACGGCTCCCGGCGGACAGGTACATTCTTTGACCGGATGGTTGTAGTAGCCGCAGGGGCATGGATTCATCGACGCCACAAGCATGAATCCGGCAGGGTAGTCAATAGTATAACGCGCACGGGAAATGGAGATGTGGCGGTCTTCAAGAGGCTGGCGGAGCACTTCGAGCACCGTGCGCGGAAACTCCGGAAACTCATCGAGAAAAAGCACACCGTTGTGGGCGAGGGAAATTTCTCCGGGCATTGGGTTGGAACCTCCACCTACAAGAGCTACGGGCGAGATGGTGTGGTGAGGGGAGCGGAAAGGGCGTGTGGTCATAAGCCTGGAGCCGCGTGGCAGTTTGCCGGCTACCGAATGAATCTTAGTGGTCTCGAGGGCTTCAGGCAGTGTAAACGGCGGGAGGATTGTAGGCACACGTTTGGCCATCATCGATTTTCCGGCTCCGGGAGGGCCAACCATGAGAATGTTATGACCGCCGGCGCAAGCCACTTCAAAGGCACGTTTCACATTCTCTTGTCCCTTGACCTCCGAGAAATCCATGTCAAAAATATTGTTGGCCTCAGCAAATTCCTGACGGGTGTTGACAATCACCGGAGAGAGACCCGTGGCGCCGCTGTTGAAAAATTCCACCACCTGCAGCAGGGAGTTCACCCCATATACATCAAGATTATTGACCACGGCCGCTTCGGTAGCGTTGGCTTCGGGCAGAATGAGGCCCTTGAAACCGAGTTCGCGGGCTTTGATGGCAATAGGAAGAGCGCCTTTGATCGGTAATACCGAGCCGTCGAGACTCAGCTCTCCCATAATCATATATTGCGACAGAAAACTATCTTTTACTGTCTCATTGCCTGCAAGCAGTCCTATGGCTATGGGAAGGTCAAAAGCCGATCCCTCTTTGCGGAGATCGGCGGGGCTGAGGTTAACCACGATTCTGCGTCGCGGAAACTCCAGACCGCTCTGGGCTGTGGCGGTAGCCACGCGCTGATAGCTTTCCTTGACAGCGGTGTCAGCGAGGCCCACTATCGAAAAGGCCGACCCTCGCTCTACAGATACCTCAATAGTTACCGGTAGAGCGTCAATGCCGCTCACTGCGGCGCCGTAGACTTTTACAAGCATAAGAATTGATTGTTTCACAGACCGCTTGGCCTGATTGATGAGATATGGTCTATAAACAGTTAAGGGGAGCGCGGGTGACGCGGTGGTTGGCCGTGTCCCTACACTCCCGATAATATGGGTTGGAGATTGCGGAGATTATTCTGCTGCCGGGGCTTCGGTTGCGGGGGCAGGAGCAGCAGCTGCAGGAGCCTCGCTGTCATAGTTGCCGCCAACGGTCTGCTCAACTGCAACGGGAACTTTGACACGGGGTGTGTTGGCTACCGAGTTGGGCATGAAGAAAGATGAGAGAACGGCGAGCACGCAGATTGAGCCGGCAAGAATCCAGGTCACTTTTTCGATGAAGCTGTTGGTGCGTCTAACACCCATGATCTGGTTGCTGCCTGCAAAGGTTGACGAAAGGCCGCCTCCTTTGGATTTCTGAATTAACACAACGCAGATCATCAAAACTGCTGCAAGAAGTGTAAGAACAATAAGAAGCTGATACATATTATTGTGGGTGTTCTTATAATTATCAGTGATTTTGATTTTTAAGCTCTTGGTTGAGCATTATTTTGCGAAGAAAACGCAATTGGTCTGCAAAGTAAACACTTTTTTTCGGATTATTCAAACTTAATTGGTGAATAATCTCATAGGCTTTGTCATATCGCCCTCTTTTAATGAAAATCATGGCAAGACTTTCGCTGAACGATCCGCGCGGAGCGGGAGTGACCGGCGCACTCTTGGGTGCGGGTGGTTCGGGGAGCGGTTTCGGCTCGGGAGCCGGTTGGGGCTGAATAACCTCGGGTTCGGGAATTGCCGGTTCGTCGGCGGAGGGAGCGGCGGCTTCGGCAGCCGCTTCGCGCTCGAGAAGGGCGCTGTAGTCGGGCACCGGATTGAAAATCATTTTTTCGAGTATGGCTTCCTCGCGCGGGTCAGAATGGCCGTAGGTGTTGAGAAAGAGGTCGATGGCGCTGTCGGTGGTCGAGGCTGCGGGTTTGGGTTGGTCGGTGGGCATGAAGTTGGCGAGTTCTTTCCCTTCGGGATCGATCAGGCGGAAGAGTGTGTCGGGGTCGGGGGCATTGATAGCTATGCGGGCCATAATATCCGACCGGTCAGCCACATCCGCACTTCCGAGAGCCATAATGTCGGGAATAGAGAGATAGGGATATGCCTCGGCGATGGTTTTTAGTTCATCGGGGCTTGGGGTGGTGCCGGGTTCGAGGAGCAGTCTCCTGAGCATTTGGTCGGCGAGTGAATAGGTGTCGCTTTTCATGGTTTCCCTCAATTACCAGTTGCTGAGAGTGGCGTTGAAAATCTGAATTACAATTTCTTCGGAGATTTCCTGACAAAGCTGATCCTGCACATCGGTCAGCATCTGTGAAGCGTCGAAGTCTCTGTAGGCTGTGAAAGATTGGTCAAGGTCGGCGTTTTCTTTCTTAGTGTCGGTATATTTCACCCTTACGGTGATTGTGAGCCTCGTTTTTGAGGCATAGGCATCTTCGGTTACGGCCTGGGGCGTGAGGTTGTAGGCGGTTATCTCACCCTCGAGGCTTAGGTCGGAATTGGCATTTGCGCCGAGAGTCTGGAGGCGTGTGTTGCGGGAAATATAGTTGAGAAGCTCGTTTTCAAACGTTGTCTGGAGAGGGGGATATACAAGGGCGGCGCGGATAGGGAAATTGCCTATCGATATGGTGCGGTAAACGGAGTAGTCGAGCGAAGCGCCGTTAAACTTGAAGCTGGGCACACATCCCGTGACAATACACGACATGACACCCACCGTCAATATCAACAGCAATGCCCCCCGGCTTATGATTGACAATAGAGGTTTGTTAGTCATAATGTTAAAGTGGCGTGAAAAAGGTGGAGAGTAGCAGACTGCAAAATTAATCAAATTTAATTTCACTTCCAACATTACCACCCTCAATCGCAATACAAATCAGGGAAATTATCTAAAAATATGGTAATAGCTGAAAAGTGGATAAAGGATGGGGACGGGTAGGCAAATTTTTTATACTTTTGCAGTTTGAAAATCTGTGCCGCCGTTAAAAGCGTCACGGCAACCTGATGGAAAATCAACTGATCAATACATAAAACATCACCCCAAAAGCGTGGAAACAAAATATATATTTGTAACGGGCGGTGTGGTGTCATCGCTTGGCAAGGGCATCATTTCTTCATCACTGGCATGTCTGCTCAAGGCGCGCGGACTGCGTGTAACCATACAGAAATTTGACCCTTATATCAACATCGACCCCGGCACCCTCAACCCCTACGAACATGGAGAGTGTTATGTGACTGTCGACGGTCATGAGGCTGATCTTGACCTTGGCCATTATGAGCGTTTCACCAACGTGCATACCACCCGAGCCAACAATGTCACCACCGGACGAATCTATCAGAGCGTCATCAACAAGGAGCGCCGCGGCGACTATCTCGGCAAGACGGTGCAGATAATTCCCCACATCACCGATGAGATAAAGCGCAATGTGAAGTTGCTCGGCAATACCGGCAAATTCGATTATGTCATAACCGAAATCGGCGGCACTGTGGGCGACATCGAGAGCCTTCCTTTTCTTGAAAGCGTGCGTCAGCTTAGGTGGGAGCTGGGACAGAACTCCCTCTGCATACACCTCACCTACATGCCTTATCTGGCGGCAGCCCACGAGCTAAAGACCAAACCCACCCAACACTCCGTGAAGATGCTTCAGGAAGTGGGTATTCAACCCGATATACTGATATTGCGCACCGAGCATGACATTCCCGCGCAGATGAGGCGAAAGATAGCCCAGTTCTGCAACGTGGAGCCCGATGCCGTAATACAGTCCCTCGACCAGCCCACGATCTATCAGGTGCCTGTGGCCATGCATGCCCAGCACCTCGATGAGATAGTGCTTCGCAAAACAGGCGTCACTCCCGAAGGCGAACCCCACATGGAGCCGTGGATGAACTTCCTCGACAAGATGAACAAGGCCGAAAAAGAGGTCACCATAGGTCTTGTAGGCAAATATGTGGAGCTTCAGGATGCATATAAGTCGATTGATGAGGCACTGTTTCATGCGGCTGTGTATAACGACCGTCGCCTCAAACTCGTGATGATTCACTCCGAGAAGATCAACGACAGCAACGCCGGCCAACTTCTATCGCCTCTTGATGGAGTTATAGTGGCTCCCGGATTCGGTCAGAGAGGTATCGAAGGTAAATTCAGCGCCCTGAAATGGTGCAGGGAACATGATGTGCCCACATTCGGCATCTGTCTCGGCATGCAGTGCATGGTGATAGAATTTGCCAGAAATGTGCTCGGTCTTGATGACGCCAACTCCACCGAAATGAATCCCACCACGCGCCACAACGTGATAGACCTCATGGAGGAGCAGAAAAGCATATCCAATCTCGGAGGCACAATGCGCCTCGGAGCCTATGATTGCGAACTGACTCCCGATAGCCGCGCTGCCAAAGCCTATGGCAAGACTCTGGTGAGCGAGCGTCACCGTCACCGCTTCGAGCTTAACAACGACTATCGTCAGGATCTTGAACGCGCCGGCTTGAAATGTGTTGGCGAAAATCCCTCGACCCACCTTGTCGAGGTGGTTGAGCTGGAGGGTAAGCGATGGTATCTCGGCACCCAGTATCATCCCGAATATTCATCGACGGTGTTGTCGCCCGGCCCACTGTTTGTTGACTTTATCAAAGCCGCCATCTCCTATCATGAGGAGAAACAGGCCGCAGAATAATTTTACGTTTCTCTCCCGCCCAATTAAATACGAATAATAATAAATCAATCATCACCATCCTCAACAGCAATCAATTAGATGGATAAAAACACAGTGACAGGCCTCTTTCTGATGGCGGCGGTGCTGTTTGGCTTCATGTGGCTGAACTCACCCTCCGAAGAACAGTTGGCCCGCGAGCGCGAACAGCTCGAACAGCAGCAGAGAGAAGAAGAAGCGCTGTCGTCGAATCAAAATCTGCTTTCGGTCGACTCCGTAAGCGCCTCGGAAGTTGCCGTTCTCTGCAACACTATCTCACGATTCGGCAAAACCGACAGCATAAGCGGAATCACCACCCTCAAGGCTCCCGATGCCGAACTGACCCTCTCGTCAGAAGGTAAGCCCGGCGGCTTTGTCACCACCCCCTATGGTGCCGTGGAGGTGTCAGACATTATCACCTGCAACTATGCCGGCATCTCTCAGCAGAAAGCTCAGGCAGCCGTGGCAGGTCTGCGCAAGGCTTTGGCCGATGTCGCCAAATATAAAGGCTTTGCCAAATATCTCAGCGGTGATTCAACAACCGTGAAACTGGCCAACAAACTTCTCACACTTGAAATCTCAAACAAGGGTGGCGCCATCGCCCGTGCCTCGCTCAACGACTATAAGCGTTATGACTCGGCTCAGGTCGAACTCATCGCTCCGGGGCTCGACCTCATGAGCTTCACACTTACCTCGGCCACCCAGCGTTTCGAAACCCACAATTTCTATTTCACTCCTGTTGAGGTTAGCGACTCGACAGTGCTCATGCAGCTTGAACTCGGCGACGGCGCGAAATTCGGCCTGCGCTACACCCTGCGCCCCGACTCCTATCTCGTGGATATCGACGTAGAGCAGCAGGGCATGCAGACGGTGATACCCACAAGCGTTGCCACCATCGACTTTACATGGAACTCTACCCTGCTCCGCAACGAAGCGGGCAGAATGTTTGAGGAGCGCAACTCAGCTCTATATTACATGTATGCCAACGGTGATGTCGACAATCTTTCGGAGAGCAAGAAGGATGACAAGGAGATTTCACAGCGCCTCAAATGGATAGGTTACAAAAACCAGTTCTTCTCATCGGTGCTCGTGGCCCGCTCGAACTTTGCTTCGGCCTATATCACCTCGACCCCTGTGGAGGACAGCCGCAATCAGCTCAAGAGCATGACCACTTCGGCCACCCTCGACTACTCGTCAGATCTCGCCTCTCCGGCCGCTTTCACCCTCTTCCTCGGCCCCAACTCCTATCCTCTGCTCGATGACCTTGAAGACAACATTTCGCCCGAAACCAACCTCCACCTCACCAAGCTTATTCCTCTGGGCTGGCCTATCGTGAGATGGATCAACACATGGATCGTGATACCTGTGTTTGACATTCTCGGCAAATGGATCTCCAACTACGGCATTATCATTCTGCTGCTCACAATTTTCATCAAGATTATACTGTTTCCGTTCACCTACAAGAGCTATATGTCTCAGGCCAAGATGAGGGTACTCGCACCCGAAATCAAGGAAATCAACGAGAAATATCCCGGCAACGAGAATGCTCTCAAACGTCAGCAGGAAACAATGGCTCTCTACTCACGTGCCGGAGCGTCACCCTTCTCAGGCTGTCTCCCCATGCTGCTCCAGTTCCCGATTCTTATTGCGATGTTCAACTTCTTCCCCTCGGCCATCGAGCTGAGAGGAGAGTCGTTCCTCTGGGCCAAAGACCTCTCCGCTCCCGACGCCATAGTGTCGTGGACAACCAACATTCCCCTCATTTCCTCGACATTCGGCAATCACATCAGCCTCTTCTGTGTGCTCATGACGGTTACCAACATCATCTACACCCGCTACACCATGCAGAGTCAGCCGGGTGGCAACTCCATGCCCGGCATGAAGATGATGATGTATCTCATGCCGCTCATGTTCCTTGTGTTCTTCAACAACTATGCGGCCGGCCTGAGCTACTATTACTTCCTGTCGCTGCTCATCACCATTATTCAGTTCTATGTGTTCCGCAAGGTAGTGAGCGAGGAGAAGGTGAGAGCCCGCATGGCCGAAAACGCCAAGAAGCCTAAAAAGAAAAGCGGCTTTATGGCCCGTCTCGAGGAGGCTCAGCGTCAGCAGCAGGCCATGTTGCGCGAACAGCAGAAGCGTCAGCAGAAGTCAAATTCCAAAGGGCGCCATTGATTTTCACCCCCGAGGGTAGAAAGCATAAGGCTCCCTCAGCTAACTTTTAGCTTCGCTCGGGTGTTGTTAATATGACAGCACCCGAGTCGAAGTTACCTTCGGGTGAATATCAATTATCAACCTCAATACTAAAAACTCTTATTATGGAATCTACACGTCAAGCAAAAATATCCCGTCTGCTTCAAAAAGAACTGAGCGAAATATTCCGTCAGCAAACAGCCAAACTCCACAACACCATCGTGTCGGTGAGCGCGGTGAGAGTGTCGCCCGACCTCTCGATAGCGAGAGCCTATCTGTCGGTGTTCCCCTCGTCAAAAGCTCAGGAGGTGATCGAAAACATCAACCGCAGCGCCAAGACAATCAGATATGATCTTGCCAAGAATGTGAGATTTCAGCTGCGCAAATGTCCCGAGCTGGCCTTCTATCTCGACGACTCGCTCGACTATATCGAAAATATCGACAACCTTCTCGCCGAAGGAAAACCGTCGTCGGCTCCCGACGCTTCCGCCCCGGAAGCAGGAGAGTGAAGCCGCGCGGTTTCAAAAACTCTGAATGTTAGCATTACGCATAGCGCTGCGCTATCTTTTCAGTCGCAAAAGTCATAACGCAGTCAATATCATAAGCTCTATCTCGGTTGCCGGAGTGGCTGTAGCCACCTCGGCAATCGTGTGTGTGCTGTCGGTGTTCAATGGCTTTACGCGTCTTGCTTCGGGGCGGCTCGGACTTATAGACCCCGATATAAAAATCGAGAGTAAAACGCCCGGGGGACTGATTGACAAACTCGCGCAAACCCTCCCTCTTGTCGAGGGTCAGAAGGGTGTCGAGGCAGCTGTGCCTCTTGTCGAGGGTCAGGCCCTTTCAATGTTCCGCAACGCCCAGCAAGCTGTTGAGCTTATAGGCGCGGGCGCGGGCTATGAGCGGGTGTGTGACATCGATTCAGCCGTGATCGACGGCGTTTATATGCGCTACACGGCCGAGAACATACCTCTTGCTTCACTGAGTGTTGGGAGCGCCATCAATCTCGGCGTAAGGCCGGGATTTGATGTTCCGATTGTATTGTTCACCCCCCGCAGAATAGGGCGCATATCCGCCTCGTCGCCTCTGTCGGCGTTCAGGAGCGATACGCTCTTTGTGTCGTCGGTGTGGCAGACCAATCAGGCCGAACTCGACGAGGCTACCGTGATAGTGCCTGTTGAATCGGCGCGTTCCCTCTTGCAGCTCCCCGAGGGCTCGGCTACCGCCATAGCGGTCAAGGTGGCTCCCGGCGTGAGTGTTTCGGCCACCGTGCGCTCTCTCAAGCAGCAATTGGGCGAGAATTATCGCGTCTTGACCCGAATTGAGCAGGAAGAAGCGTCGTTTAGAATGATCGAAATCGAGAAATGGATCACATTTCTAATGCTCGGATTCATATTGATGATAGCGTCATTTAATGTAATCAGCACTCTCTCCATGCTCATAATCGAGAAACGCTATGACATGGACACCCTCTGCAATCTTGGCGCCCGACCCTCAATCGTGGGGCGCATATTTCTTTGGGAAGGTTGGCTTATCACGCTTGCCGGCGGTGTGGCCGGCATTCTGCTTGGAGCGGTGCTTTGCTTCGCCCAGCAGAAAGGGGAGTTTATAAAGCTCAATGCTGATCCTACCCAGCTGACTATCGCGGCCTATCCTGTAGAGCTCCATTTGGCCGACATCGCGGCGGTAATGGCGCTGCTCGTTGTCGTGGGTTTGGCCGTCGGCGCCATCGCCTCGCGCATCGCCTCCCGCAAATAATCCACCGCTGAGCCCAATTCGACTAATAAGCCATACCAACAGAACTTATTTGCCTTATCATCCCTCTCAGCTTTAGCCCTCTCAGCCTATTTGTCTTATCAGCCCAATTCGACTAATAAGTAATTGAAATTTTGCGGGAGTGGCGGTAATGTGGTATCTTTGCGACTGACAATCTTCAATCAGTTTCTCATTACCTACCGGTCTGTATCATTAAAAACAACATAACGGCTGCTTCGATTATTACGGTGTTGTCGCTGCCTGGCGCGGCTTCGGCCGAAAACCGTACACATTTGCTTAATTCCGACAATAATTCGCTGGTTATCACCACCAACGACGGAGGTAGCTGTTATTATCAGTATTTCGGACCTAAGATTTCAGCCGAAGATATAGGCGGATTTTTCGGCGTGAGAAGCAATTACCCCCATCACACCC
>JAIDXU010000224.1 GCA_029058455.1 Paramuribaculum sp. | reverse complement strand
TATAACAATCGAGCGGTTATGTCCGCTTTTTGTTTTTTATATTTCTTTGATGGCTTAAGTAAACAGCATTGGGATGCACCCACGGTGCATCCGCCACCCCATCATCCACACAATCCGCAACATATCAGGAGGATACACCACGACGTTTCCGACGGATGCTCCGTGGAGCATCCCTACCCCACAGAACCCTCGGAGAGGGTTACCCTCTGATTCTTCCCAAAGCAATGCCCTATAGGCCAAACGCAGACCGCTACAAATCAGCGTCTCTTTCGCATGCTCTGCAATTACTGCATCCGTTGCAGGTCATTCGGCTGCCGCAGGTAAAGCAGTGTTCACGGAAAAATGGCTCGGATGTTATAATATCTGTTTCGAAGAGTGTTGCATGAGGCATTCTCAACCTACGGGCAATCTTGCGACCCTGAAAACTCAGGCCTGAAAAGAAAGCCTGTTGACTTTGTATGCGTTTGTTTGGAATACGATAAGTCTTACCATCCTTCACAAATACAGTGCCCGTCTCTATGAAGTTAAATGTCACATCAAACTTACGGCATTGGTCGCTGAGTTGTTTCACCCATTCGTAATGGCAGGGACGAGCGCCGTCATAGTTTTCTCCTCCACAGAGCACTTCCTCAATAAGCCCTGTATGCAGATATTTTTCAGCATCGATAGGACCTATATAGGGAGCAGCCATAAATCCGCGGTGTTTAGCCGGAGTTTTTATGAGAATAGACAGCCTCTCATCAGCACGTGTTTGGTTTTCGGTAGTTACGTTGAGCATCACATTTTCATAGCCGTCACCCCAGTCTTCCGGCAGACAATCGGCAAAACGCTGTGGGCGTTTGGTGAGCAGACGGAAAAAGATGTCAGGTCGCTGACGTATGATTTTCCATGCCTCATCGCGCCATAGGTCGGCTTCTTCGATAAAGAAGTCGGTTGACAGCCCCACATAGAGAATCATTCCGGATGACAATTTGTAGTGCCCGTCGCGTCTACGCTGAATGGGCAGATTGAAATTCTCCGTTCGGAATACGTGCGAAGTATCAAGGCCACGCTTGCTGTCAAGAAAATACATATAGCAATGCTCACAGCCCTCGCTTATCTTGTGGCAACCATGCCATGGATTCCAGATTATCATGGTAGTGTCAGCACGATTAACCGCGCTGCTATATATTTTTAACAAAGGGTCGGCTGCGGGGAGGCGGCCGACCCTTTGGGTTAAAGGATTATTTCAATGCCTGATTATTTGGCAGTGAGAGTCACTTTATAGGGATGGTTGGTGAGGTCGAGGGTTACGATATAGCTACCGGCAGGGGTGTTGATATTCGAGCCGTTGATAACGAGGTTGTCGGTGTCACCGCCGAGGTTGATACCCCAGTCGTGGTTGAAGCGAATCTTCCACTCGCTATCTTCGGCGAGGTTGAGTTCGCCGGTCCATACGAGGAAGTTGTCGGAGGGAGTGAGGTCGACATCACCGCCCCAGCTGTTAAATCCGCCGATGAGACCTGCAGCTGTGATATGAGTGGTTGAATAGGTGAGAGACTCGAGGTTAACGTCAGTCCAGTAGAGACCGGCGCCTTCAGCGGGCACGGGGAGGTTGGGACCGCCGTTATACTCAATCTTACCGTCACCGGCCGAGGTGTATTTGTTATCCCAGTTGGGTTCGGGAGTAAGCAGCCATTCACCGTTGAGATAGAGGAAGCCGGTATAGTTGATATAATTTTCGGTAGTGAGGGTTAAAGATCCGCCGGGGTTCCAGCCGTTGGAGTTGCCGGGAGTGTAGAGACACTCGATAGCGTCGGCAATCTCATAGGTGAGCTGCTCCATGTTGATGGTGAGGCTCTGCTGACCTGCGGTTACAATCTTGCCGTAGTTGCCGCCGAGCACAAGGCTGCCGCTCTTGGCGGTCTCGCCTTCGGCAAATGTGCCGTAGAGACCGTTGGTGGTGTTGGCCTTGAAAGATGATTCGGGAACAACTTTCCACATCACGCCGGCAGCTGCCTGCTCGTCGGTGACTTTAAATTTGATTGTAAACACGGGATCGTCATAGACATTCTTGTCGGAATGTGAGAAGATCATCGAAGTGGCGATGTTATTGCCATTGAGGGTGCCCACGAGATAGTAGGCGTTTTCAATCACATAGCCGAGATCGAGAGGGGTAACGCTCACTTTCTTGGCAGCCTTATAGCCGAGGTCGGAAACCTGAGTGCCGACCACGATATAGGTGTGGGCGCGCACATAGAAGTCACGGGCTTCGGGAGCCTTGCCATAGAAGTCGCGGAGAGCACTGTTCCATTCGGCAGCCGATACACCGGCAGCACCGTTTTCAGCGTCAAGGCCTGTGAAAGTCACGGCATTCGAGAAGTCTTCGTTTGAGGCGAGTTCGAAATCAAACATGCCTGTCGCGCCTTCGGGCACACTGTCAAAGAGCTGATAGGTCACCACGGGCACCACCTTATCCTTATACTGCTCGAGCGATAAGGTTTCGGGCAGAGTATTGGTAACGTTAATTGCATTTGCAAGGGGCACGAGAGTCTCCTGCGGATTGGTCTGCATTACGCCCAGATCTGACTTGTCGTCACAGCCGGCGAGAGCAAGCAGGGCAACGGCAGGGGCGAGATATTTAATGAATTTCATTGTCGGAATGTTTAATGGGATTTATTAGTTAACCTTTTCAAACACTACACGCATATTGTTGAGGTTGACGGTGATCTTCATATCGCCGCCGGGCCAGTTGCTGATGTTCCAGTTACCCTTACCGTTAACGCAAGCACCCTGATAGATGCCCTGATCGTTGACAGCTACCGACTGGTTGTCGCCGTCGTCGGCTGCGGCACCGATCGAAGGCAGAGCGCCGTTATCGCCCCAGTTGCCGAGAGCGGTGTAGAAACGGAAGCCGCCGGCTGCGTCATCGGCCGAGATAGTGAATGTGCCGGTAAAGACATTTGAGCCGATAGCGTCGTTGCTCTCTGAGAGAGTCATGGCGCTGCTGTTGATATCCCAGCCCTGAGGAGCGCCCACAAGATAGATCTTGGCGGGGAGCTTGATGGCGAAGTAAGGAGTTACGCTTGCCAGACAGATCACATTTGAATAAACGGTCGAGTAGCTGCAGTTGGGCACTTCGGCCTTTACTGCGAGATAAACCTTGCGGGGAGCGTCGCCGAACGATTCGGGAGTATCATAGCCCGAAAGAGAGCAGATAGCCATAGCGAGAGCTTCGCCGGGAACGGAGAAGGCGGCTGTGGTATAGCGGCCTTCGAGTTCTACGAAATTGGCGGGCTGACCGTTTTCGTCGAAACTCAATGTCTCGTCATAAGAGGCCAGAACCGAATATACAGGCACTACGGCCACGCCACCATAGTCAGGCTGGCTAACGGTGAGGTTGACCGACGACTGAGCGGTGAGCAGATAGGGGATATTGGCCATAGGGGGAGTGTTGAGCACAAACTTCCCGGGTGTGTTGAGACGAGGCTCGGTATCTTCTTTGCAAGACGTACTTGCAAAGGCGAGCAGCGCCATTAATGAGCAAAGGAAAAATATCTTTTTCATTTTGGGGAATTAAAAGTCGTTAGATATTGTATTAATAACCGGGATTCTGCTTCATGCTTGAACCATAGGTGGCTATAATATCGGCGGGAATCGGGAAGATGTTCATGTAAGAAGCAATTGCACCACCATGAGGCTGATTGTTTTTCCAGTTCCAGATATCGGTGGTGAAGCGGTCGAAGCGCACGAGGTCGGTGCGGCGCACATTCTCCCAATAAAGCTCGCGGGCACGCTCGTCGAGAAGATTATCGAGAGTATATTCGGCCATGGCCCACTGAGAAACACCTGCGCGTGAACGCACGGCGTTGGCATAGCTCAGACCGGTCTCGGCATCGCCGGCACCACGGAGGGCACATTCGGCAGCCATCAGATAAACGTCGGCAAGACGGATGATGGGGAAGTCGGTATCGGCAAATTCGTTGGTCTGAGCGGGGAGACCGTTAACCTCGGGAACACCGGCCCAACGATAAGTCTTGCCTGAAGCCGGATCGACATAAGTGTGGCGGGGCATTGTGCCGTCGGGGTTGGCCTTGGTGTTGGTAAACTTGATGGCGGCATAACCGCTTGTCATTGTCGAGAACTCGTCGTTGGTGATAGTGAAGCCCTGAGCCTCGGTGCACCACAGCTCGGTGCGGGGGTCGGAGCTGACGCCGTTGTTGAAGTTAAACTTCTTTGAGAACTGTTCGCGGGCGTGCATACAGCTCCAGTCGGCATTAAGACCATAGAGCACTGTGGGCATGCTTGCGGCCGAGATCGAAGAAGCGATCAGGAACATTGTGCCGCCATAGCTCTGGGTGTAGGGATAACCGAAAGGTATGCCCCAGAGAATTTCGTTCTGGTCTTTAAGCGAGCCGCCGGGCATGAACATATCGTTGCTGGCGCAGAAAAGAGCGAGATAGTCGTTGGCAAGACCGGTGTTGTTGAAGCCGCCGCCGGTGTGACGACGAATAATGTTCTGGGCATGCTGCCAGCACTTGTCATAGGCGGGAGTGCCGGTGAATACACCTGCGTTGAGATAGAATTTGCAAAGCAGGGCTTCGATACCGTCAACACCAACACGGCCATAAACGCCGCTCTCCTTGAAGTTAGCGAGTACATCCTCGAGGTCGGTCACAACCTTTTCATAAAGCTCGGCACGGGTAACCTGCTGGGGAATGTCACCATAGGCCATGTCGTCCCATGCGAGGGTAGCGTTGCCGAAGAAATCTATCACATAGAAATATGAAAGGTCTCTGAGGGCGCGGGCTTCGAGAATAAACTGATCGGCTTCGGCCTGAAGTGAGGCGTCAAGTCCGAAATAGCCGTCGCGCACGGTGCGGATAAAGTCATTGCAGACAGCGATATGAGTATATAAACGGCCATAACCGCCATAGAGGTTGCTGTTGCTCGAGCCCCATGTTGAGGTGCAGAGGTCAAACACACCCACGTCAGGCCATATCCAGCACACTTCGTCGGTGGTAAACTCGTTGAGCATGAAGATAACACGGCTCCAGTTTGAGGTACCGCCGTCGAGACCGGAGATATCTGCGTCACCGCCGGGGCCTTTCTGGCCGCTCACTGCGAGAGAGCTGTAGCATTTGGCCATCACCTCGCCGAGATATTCTTTGGGATTGTCTTTAAAGTTACCCGGGGTAATGGAGTTGGGGTCCTTAGGCATCTGATCGAGGTCGCCGACACAGGAAGTGAGTCCGGCAACAGCCACTGCGGCAGCTCCAAGGAAAAACTTGCTTATAATCGATTTCATATTGATTCTGAAATTATGCTATGATATTAGAAAGTTGCCACTACACCGAGAGTGAATGTAACAGGACGGGGATAAACCTGATTGTCTATACCGCCAAACACTTCGGGGTCGAGTCCTTTATATTTGGTGATTACGAAGGGGTTTTGAACAGCGCCAAACAGACGGAGTCGGAGATTGTTGCCGAGGAGGTCCTGCCATGTGTAGCCGAGAGTGATGTTGTCGCAGCGCACAAAGCCGGCGTTCTTCAACCAGTAGTCGGAAAGGAATGTGACAGTCGACTGGCCACCCTGGAAATAATAGTCGGAGACGATAAGGTTGGCCACACCCGAAGTATTATAGGTGTCGGAAAGTGTGGAGTGGGTCGAAGCCACGTTATTATATACATAGTTGCCGATAGAAGCGCGGAGCTGGAAGCCGAGGTCCCAGTTCTTATAGCTGAAGGTGTTGTTCCATGACATTGTCACCTTGGGATCTTTTGAGTGACGGAACACACGGTCGTTGTCGTCGATCGAGCCGTCGCCGTTCTGGTCAACATAGCAGCCTTCGATGGGTTCACCGTTAACGTCATATACCTGCTCGTAGAGGCGGAAAGTATAGGCGGGATAGCCTACCTTGTGAGCCTGAACAGTGTTACCGGTGCCGCCTGAGATACCGCCTGCGGTGATAAATGAGTTGGGATCGTCGGTAGCGTTGAGTTTGGTGATCTTGTTGCTGTTCCATGCAACGTTAAATCCGGTTGACCAGTTGAAATTGTCGGTCACAACGGGACGGGCATTGATGGTGGCCTCGACACCGATGTTGCGGAGGGTACCGATATTTTGGTCCATCATGTTTGAGGTAGCCGAGCCGGGAGCCACGGTCACAAACGAGAGAAGGTCTTTTGAGTTGCGGAGATACCAGTCGAGAGCGACGTTAACGCGGTTGTTGAGCCAACCCATATCCAAACCTACGTTCCATGTGGTTGTTTCCTCCCATTTGAGGTTGGGGTTATAGGCACCGGGATAGAGAGTGTTTGAAATCACGTTGCCCTGAGCGTCGACATACTGTCCGTTATACATATTGGGATAGTAGCTGCCCTGAGTCGATGACTGATAAACAGGCATGTAGGGGAAGTAGCCGCCAACCGACTGCTGACCGGTAACACCCCAGCCGAGACGGAGCTTAAATTCGTTCATCGACTGACGCACGCTTTCCATGAAAGGCATTTCAGCTATCTTCCAGCCGAGAGCCAGAGCGGGGAAGAGACCCCAGCGGTTATCCTTTGAGAAACGTGAGGTGCCGTCATCACGAAGGGTGAAAGTGAGGAGGTAGGTATCTTTAAGCATATAGTTCACACGACCGTAGAAGCTGACAAGCACAAGGTTGCCGCTCTTCCAGCGATATTTGGGAGCGATCGATGAGCCGGGATCGGCTGTTGCGGGATCGAGAGTAAGCACACCGCCGGTGGTAGCGGGACCATAGAAACCGTGGGTGGTATATTCGGTGCCGTTGTTCGAACCGAAAGCGTCGAAACGCTGCCAGCCATAACCGGCCACTACGTCGAGGTTTGACTGAATCTGCTCAAAGTCTTTCTTATAGTTGAGATAGAAGTCGAGCAGGGTGTTGCGGCGCATTTCGCGCACCTGGTAGTGAGTACCGGCACCGTTCTTGATGTTCTCTTTCCACGATGTGGGTGAGTTGGCGGCGGTATATTTGTGTTCGTTTGATTTGCTTACGTCATAACCGAGGTTGAGGTTGAGGTGCAGATCGGGGAGGAAGTGCAGACCGTAGTCAACCGAGAAGTTACCGTTGCTGCGGTAAACGTTGGCGACATTATCAAGGTCCTCAATCATGGCCACGGGATTAAGCGCACCGTTGAGGTTAAACGAGTGATACTGGTCGGTGAGCACCGAGGTATATCCGTTATAGAAATAAGGATATTCGCTGTTGCCCGAAGCGATATTGCTCATCACAGGCACTGTGGGGTTGTAGGCCACGGCTGCATTTACAGCACCCTCGTTAGTGAAACTGTTGCGGATGTAATAGCCCTTGACATTGGCGGCGAGTTTGAGAAGGCCGTCAAAGAACTGGGGAGTGAGGTTGAAGCCGGCGGTAACACGTTTCATCTGTGAATCCTTGAGAATACCGTTGTTCTGGGTCACTGTGCCGCTGATACGGTAGGGAAGGAAGCCCGCTGTGCCGCCTATGCTGAGGTTATAGTCTTGTGAGAAGGTGGTGCGGAGCACTTCTTTCTGCCATTCGGTGCTTGCGTTACCGAGCTGTGCGGCAGCCTCTGAATCGGCGCCCCAGTATTCGGTGATAAGCTTGCGGAAGCTGTCGGCTGAAAGCACATCCCAGGTCTTGCGGGCGGTGTTTACATATAAGTTGGCCGAGAAGTTGACCTGCGGACGACCGCCGCGACCTTTCTTGGTGGTGATGATGATAACGCCGTTCGACGCACGCGAACCGTAGATGGCGGTAGCCGAAGCGTCTTTAAGAATTGTCATCGACTCGATGTTATCGGGAGAAATCATAGCCAGGGGATTGGCCATACCCTGCACGGCATCGTTGCTCAGGGGCACACCGTCGAGCACGATGAGAGGGTCGTTGGAAGCTGACAGCGAGGAGCCGCCACGGATACGGATTGTGGCACCGCCTTCAGGCGAACCGCCGCCTGAGGTTACAACCACACCGGGAGCGGCACCCACGAGGAGGTCCTGAGCCGAAGTAGCTATACCGGCCTCGATTTCGTCGGGCTTAACCAAAGCCACCGAACCGGTAGCGTCATTTTTCTTTACGGCACCATAACCGATGGCCACAACTTCGCCGAGCACGAGCGAGTTTTCCGACATCACGATGGTGATGTTGGTACGCCCGTCGACAGGCACGGTCTGAGAGGTGTAGCCCACATAGCTCACCTGCAGATTGCCTTTGGCATCAACTTCGATTCTGAAATTACCGTTAATGTCGGTAGAAGTGCCCGTGGAAGTACCCACAGCCATCACGCTTGCGCCGATGAGGGGTTCACCCTCGGAATCTGTCACTGTGCCGGTGACAGTAATTTTCTGCGCCAGAGCCGGAAGCGCGAAACAAACCACCATGAGAGTGGCAAGCCAAGCTTTTCGGCTCAATTGAAAACAGATGTTCTTCATGCAAAGAATTATTTATTAGAATTTTGAATTATGATATCCTAATGGATTGATTGGTATTAAATCTACTTATGAAACGCTATAATATAAAGGTGATAGCTTTTTATTTCGGTTATATGCATACTCCACTCTTAGCAAGAGTTACTTATGCTTTTTGTAGATATATGTATTAATAAAATTATAAAACTCAAAGCTTTATGCTTAGATGTCAGATACTTCTCCGGAGTTTGGAATCAAAGTAGCCTGCGGAATATAATGGTGCGGTTGTATATTTTATTGATGATTAAGCAATTAAAAATATGCGTGGGGATTATTTTCACAGCTTTTTACGATGCACTACGAGAATCTTAATCGTAGGATATCAATTTTAATTGAAAGTTTTTTTGATTACAGAATTTTATTGTAATTTTGCGATATATACTTTAGTAACTCTTGCTAAGAGATTTAGCGAGTAAGTCACTCCTATACGAATTATATCAGTAAACATCCCGACATAAACCCGACACAACGAGGGAGGCAGACGCCTTATAATCGACGTCTGCCTCCCTCGGATATTTTCCTGCCGGAAAGAGCCGGCAGTGGGGAAAGTTTCAGATTTTTATCAGAAGAGACTCCAGCTCACAGTAAGGCCGGCCATCACGATGCTCACCATCGACATGAGTTTGATGAGAATGTTGAGCGAAGGACCGGATGTATCCTTGAAGGGGTCACCAACAGTGTCACCCACAACGGTGGCCTTGTGAACTTCACTGCCCTTGCCGCCGAAGTTGCCTTCTTCTATATATTTCTTGGCGTTATCCCAAGCGCCACCGGCATTAGCCATGAAGATGGCAAGCACGAAACCTGCGCTGAGACCACCTACAAGCAGACCGATCACACCGGGAACACCGAAGATGAGACCCACGGCGATAGGCACGATAATAGCGAGCAGCGAGGGGAAAATCATCTCTTTCTGAGCGCCCTTGGTTGAAATCTGCACACAGCGGGCATAGTCGGGCTCGGCCTGACCGGTGAGAATACCTTTGATTTCACGGAACTGGCGACGAACCTCATCCACCATGTGGGCGGCGGCACGGCCTACGGCATTCATTGTGAGACCGCAGAAGAGGAAAGCCATCATAGAACCGATAAACATGCCTGAGAGCACCTTCGGGCTCATGAGGTTAACCTCAAAATAGTTCATGAAGTCGGTAAATGTAGCCTCATGAAGATTAACGGCCTTCTCACCTATTTCAATAAATGTTGTGCCGAGACGGTCAAGACCGATACGGATTTCCTCGATATATGAAGCGAGAAGGGCGAGACCTGTGAGGGCGGCTGAACCGATAGCGAAGCCTTTACCGGTAGCGGCAGTTGTGTTGCCGAGAGAGTCGAGGGCGTCGGTGCGGCGGCGCACGCTCTCACCAAGACCTGACATTTCAGCGTTACCGCCGGCATTGTCGGCGATGGGGCCGTAGGCGTCGGTAGCAAGAGTGATACCGAGGGTTGAAAGCATACCTACGGCAGCGATACCTATGCCATAGAGACCCATTCCAACATTTGTGAAGTCGAATCCGGCAGCGAGCCAGTAGCTGAGTATGATACCGGCAACAACAGCGATAACGGGCACTGCGGTTGAAATCATGCCGAGACCCACACCCGAAATAATAACGGTGGCGGGACCGGTGGTGCCGCTTTCAGCGAGACGCTTGGTGGGTTTGTAGCTCTGAGAAGTATAATATTCGGTGGCGCGGCCAATGATAATGCCCACAAGCAGACCAACCACAACGGCACATGAGATGAGCGCCCAGTTGCTGATGTTGAGCAGCCACATGATCAGGAAGGTAGCTCCGATAATGAGCACCGAGCTGAGGTTTGTGCCGAGTGAAAGAGATCCGAGAAGGTCTTTCATAGTTGCGTTTTCTTTGGTGCGCACTGCAAAGATACCCACAATCGAGAGGATAATGCCAACGGCAGCGATGAGCATGGGGGCAAGCACGGCTTTGAGCTGCATGGCTTCGTCGCCTGCGTTCATAAAGGCTGCGGCACCGAGAGCCGAGGTAGCGAGAATAGAGCCGCAATAGCTCTCATAAAGGTCAGCGCCCATACCGGCCACGTCTCCCACGTTGTCGCCCACATTGTCGGCGATGGTGGCGGGGTTGCGGGGGTCATCCTCGGGGATTCCGGCCTCAACCTTACCAACGAGGTCAGCGCCTACGTCGGCAGCTTTGGTATAGATACCGCCGCCCACACGGGCAAAGAGAGCCTGGGTCGAGGCACCCATGCCGAATGTAAGCATGGTGGTGGTAATCATTGTGAGCTTCTGGGGACCGGTTACATCAACAAAATAGTCAAGAATCAGATACCAGAAAGAAATATCGAGCAAGCCGAGGCCTACGACAACGAGACCCATAACGGCACCCGAGCGGAAAGCCACTTTCAGACCGCCGTTAAGACTCTGACGGGCGGCATTGGCGGTGCGGGCGGAAGCATTGGTTGCTGTTTTCATGCCGAGATAGCCCGACAGTCCGGAGAAGAAACCACCGGTAAGGAATGCGACGGGCACCCATGCATTCTGGAGTTGGAAGCCATAGGCCATTACAGCGAAAATCAAGGCCAGAACCACAAACACAATACCAACAATCTTGTATTGCTGTTTGAGATAAGACATGGCACCGCGTCTCACATGAGAAGCGATCTTTGCCATAAGTTCCGTACCCTCACTCTCTTTCATCATGCCACGGTAGAAATACCATGCAAGGAGAAGCGCCAATACCGATGAGCACGGCACTATCCAAAAAAGTGAATTTTCCATAAAAATTTAGAAACGTGAGAAGGAAAAATTATTAAAAATCGGTTAATCCGGTTAAATCCGGCAATCAGGGCACAAAGTTACGATTATTCTTTCACACAACCACGGTCAACACAACTAATATTTTCCTAAAAATCGCGTGTCAGACCATTTAAGAGACAGCAAAAGCGGCTAAGGGGTTACTCGTTATAGGTCTCTATGTGCCTGCGTTTCTTCTCTTCGAAAATGTCGGAGATAGTCAGGAATATGCCGGTTTCCTCAACATCTCCGAAAGTGTCGTTGATGGCGGTGCCAAACACTTTCATGGTGGGTGACAGGCTCATATAGGCATTGACAAGCGGAGGAATATTGAGTCCGCAGGCTCTCACTCTGGCGTTGAGCACCACATAGTCATGCTTAAAATCGTCGCCCTTGAATATCGACCTCACCTCGGGAGAATCGGCGTTGGTGACAAGAGGATTGATAGGTGTAACCAGCCCCTCGGAATCGTGGAAGTAAATATTGAGAAACGCCAGTATCATGTCACGGCACTCCCGGCCATAGTCGGGATACATGGTGACTTTGCCAAACAGATAGCGTATCTCGGGATAAACAACTGTCAGAGCTCCGAGACCGTCCCACAGATTATCGAGAGCATAGAGCGCCTTTGAGCCCGCTTTCGACGACTGGTAATCGAGTCTCACAAACGATCTTCCGAGTTCTATCGTATAAGGGAGATATTCTTCAAGAAACTCAGGGGAGAATCTGAACATGTGGGAGGTGGCAATGCGAGGAGTGCCGTCGGGATTAAACCTTATATCCTTTCCGATTATAAACCTGTAGCCACCCAATATCTTTTTCAGCTCGGGATCCCACACTATGAGCTGACGGCATGGAGGAGTCATTACGTCAAACTCGTCGATGTCACACTCCTTGCCGGTGCCACCGCCGGCGGCACGGAAAGCCTCTTCTCTCAATCGCCCGATCTCGCGCATTACGTTAGGTGCATTGAAGGCATCCACCACATATATAAGATTATGGCTCTTGTTGGTGTGGCGCAACAGGCGGTCGGGCGTGAGTTCCGCTTCGATTGCACTGAGTTCTACCGGGGGGATGATTGGCTGGAGCTGCATATTCTTCTTACAGGAATGTGTTTTGACTTGGTTGAGGTTATGACCGGAGAGATGACGAATAAACTATCGACCGCACATAGTCGGCGGCTTCGACAGGGTTGGAGAATGAGGCAAGTTTCTGCCACGACACTCTCGGGCGCACATCAATTGAAAATTGCCTTCCCTCACATCGGAATATCTCGGCGGGAAGACGGGTCATCTCGAGATTGAAACCAATGCCAAGACGTTTGCGCCACAAGGCAAAGTTATAGAAAAACGAGGAGTTACTGCCGTCGAAATATAGCGGCACTATATCGCGGCGGGTGGCCACCGCTTTGGTGACAAACATTTTATGCCATTGGGGATCGGCTATCACTCCGTCGGGAGAACGACGGCTCACCAGTCCGGCCGGAAAGACCACCACCGGTTCGTCACCCTCAAAAGCTCTGTCGACAGCAGCCACAGCCTCACGGTTCTGCCGCCCATGTTTGTTGACAGGGAGAAATACTCCCTCGAGAGGAGTCACGGCATTGAGAAGATCATTTACCACAAATTTCAGCCCCTTGCCATAAATCTCTGTGAGCCGGTCAATGATAATCATACCGTCAAGCGCGCCGAGCGGATGATTGCACACAAACACCACACGCTTATCGGAAGGAAGCGGAAGAAGCTCAGGGTTTACGATATTGCAACCGACGCCTAAATATTCAAGCACGGCACGGCAAAAGTCGGCATCTTTCTTATCACCGGCATAATCGAGCAGACCGTTAAGCCGATCCTGACAGATAAATTTTGCCAATCCACTCACAAGAAACCGAGGAATAAACCGTGATTTCGCGCCAAGACGTTCCTTTATAACCGCCCCCACATCAATGTGCAGAGGCCGGGGGGAGTGTTCCCGGGTCGACGGCTCGGTTATCTCCCGGTTTTTATCGGATATATGGCCGGAAAGGTTGGTATTTATCATGGCAAAATTCGGTGCAAAGTTAGTTAATAGCACCATATCTTCCAAACCAATTTGCATGAGAACCGGGAAATGACTAATTTCGCATTGCCAATTTCTCAAAAAAATCTCCCTGATGTCGTTACCCGATAAAATCAAACAGACCCTCTCCACCACCGCACAATCGGCGGTGTCGGTTGTGAAACTCGCCCTTCAGTCGCGACCGAGCAAATTCCCGGGCCGCTCCGATAACCGCAAAGAGGTGATAGTGATGGGCAACGGGCCTTCGCTGCGCGACACCATCGACCGGCTGCTAACACACGCGAGTGCCAAACCCGACCTCATGGCCGTGAACTTCGCCGCAAATACTCCCGAGTTTTTCCAACTCAAGCCGCGATGGTATGTCATGGCCGATCCTCACTTCTTCTCCGACTCGGGCGACGAAAATGTGATAAAACTTCATAAAAATCTCGCGTCGGTCGATTGGGAGATGACTCTGTTTGTGCCCCGCGGTTGCAGGAAACAGCTGCCGGGATGGATTCGCAAGGCTGTTGAGGTGAGCGAGTTTAACTTCGTGGGTATAGAGGGAGCGAGATGGCTCAAACACAAAGTTTATGCCTCAGCTTTGGGTATGCCCCGCCCGCGCAATGTGCTTATTCCCTCGATAATGATAGCTATGTGGCTTGGCTACAAAGATATATATATTGCCGGAGCCGACCATTCGTGGATGAAAACCTTGGCAGTCAACGACCGTAACGAGGTTATCTCCATTCAGCCACATTTCTATAAGGATAACAAGGCAGAACTTGATCGCGGGGCGACGGTCTACCGCAATGTGCGTCTCCACCAGGTTGTCGAAAGTTTTGCAGTGGCGTTCAGAAGCTATTGGGATATAAGAGAATTTGCCGACAGCCGCAACATAAATATCTACAACTCCACGCCGGGAAGTTTTATCGACGCTTTTGAGCGCCGAGATCTGCCAATCTCACCACAGTGAGGGTGCGCCCCGACGAAATGCCGAGCCGACGCGCCGAAAAGAGCCGGTCGGGATTGCACATCGAGCACATCGGCGGAAACTTCACATGCTCAACACCCTTGCCTTTAAGCATAAGGGCTATAGCGGCAGGAAGATCGACATGAGGTTTGCAACCCGGTTGGCGAGTCACCACACGCTCTATTTCTGAAGCGGGTATCAGCTCCCGGAACTTGTCGGCCACTTCCTCCCCCACCTCAAAACAGTCCGCGCAGATGCATGGGCCCATAGCCACATTGATATTTTCAACACGGCAACCAAGCGACTCCATCAGCTCGACGGCCCGCAGGGAAATGCCCGCCACAGTGCCGCGCCAACCCGAGTGTACCGCCGCAACAACACCTTTCACGGGGTCGCTCATCACCACCGGCACGCAGTCGGCAGTGTTGATACACAGAGCTATGTCAGCGCGATCGGTTAACATTCCGTCGACACCTTCAAGCTCAGGCACACAATCCCCCGCCACAACCACAACATTGCTGCTGTGAGTCTGACGGGGAATAATAAGTCGCTCGGGAGAAACGCCTGCCGCAGCCGCCACAATTTCCTGCGACCTGGCCACATGGAGCGGATCATCGCCCACATAAAAACATGCGTTGAGCGAAGAATATGGATCGGTTGCGTCACACTCTCCGCGCAAAGTGGAAAAGGCGACACAACCGGGTAGATTCAGATCAATTGTCGGGCAATTTGTCGGGGTCAATGTCATCAGCTCCAAACTCAAAGTCCAAATCGTCGAAATCCTTATCATCCTCACCGGGATTAACCTCCTGGTCAGGGGGCAAATTGTCAGGATCGGGAGAATCGATCACTCCGTCAAGATAGGCATCATCCCAATCATCCCCCTCATCCGCATAATAATCGAGTTCGTCGTCGGGAGCGGGAGCTTCATTTTCAAATATAAATTCATCTTCCTCTCTCACGCGATGGTGTCCGTCGAGCGGACGATGAGTGATAGAGGGAGTTGCAATGCGGTTAGACTCATCATTGACCGCACCCCAGAGTATATCTTTAAGTTCGGTGAGACCGAAGCCGGTAACAGCCGAAATAAACACATGAGGTACATCCTCGGGGAGTGTGGCGGCGATTTCAGCCATAAGCTCATCATCGAGCATATCGCTCTTGGTTATGGCAAGAATACGGGCCTTGTCATTAAGCTCCGGATTGAAGCGGTTGAGCTCGTTGAGCAGCAGCTGATATTCGGCCGCGATGTCGGTGGCATCGGCGGGCACACAGAACAGCAGCACGGCGTTACGCTCAATGTGGCGCAGGAATCTGAGACCAAGCCCCTTACCCTCGCTCGCGCCCTCGATAATGCCGGGAATATCGGCCATTACAAACGATCGGTTGTCGCGATAGGAAACAATGCCGAGCTGAGGCTCCATAGTTGTGAAAGGATAGTCGGCAATTTTGGGGCGGGCAGCCGACACCGACGACAAAAGGGTCGACTTACCGGCATTGGGAAGACCCACAAGACCGACATCGGCCAAAAGCTTAAGTTCGAGAATCACCGACCGCTCTATAGCCGGTTCTCCCGGCTGCGCATAGCGGGGTGCCTGATTGGTGGATGTGCGGAAATGCCAGTTGCCGAGACCGCCGCGGCCACCTTTGAGCAGCTTGACCTCCTCGCCGTCGTAGGTTATCTCACACAGAAACTCGCCTGTCTCTGCATCAAACACCACGGTGCCGCACGGCACGTCTACGATCACATCCTCACCATCCTTGCCGAAGCTGCGACCCGCGCCACCGCTCTGACCGTTGCCGGCAAAGATGTGGCGGCGATATTTGAGTGGCAACAGGGTCCACATATTGGAGTTGCCTCGTAATATTATATGTCCTCCACGACCGCCGTCGCCGCCGTCGGGACCACCTTTAGGCACATATTTAGCACGATGAAAATGACGCGAACCCGCGCCACCCTTGCCGCTTCGGCAAAGTATCTTCACATAATCTATGAAATTGGAATCAGCCATGATTTTTCGTAATCTTGAGTTGTTGCTTTTTCTATGAATAACATCCGAAACCTCCGGGGGGTTCTCACGACTCACCCATGAGACGGTGCTGGCGCATAAGTTCGCGCGCATGGGCGAAATCGGCGGGAGAGCCTATGTCGATCCACACTCCCGAAAGCGGGAAATAGCTCACCCTGCCGCCATCGGCTATTGTCTGTTCGATAAGGTCGGTGGCGTCGGTACGCTCCCCTTTGGGTAAAGAGTTGAGCAATCGGTTGGCTATAATATATATACCCGCGTTGGCATAATAGGAATAGGATGGTTTCTCCTTGAGCGCGGTTACCATTCCGTTGCTGTCGGTGGTTAAAATGGCATAGGGCACCGCTACATTATAAGGTATCGCGGCGATGGTTATGTCGGCTTGCTCGGCACGGTGATGAAGATACATTTCCTCAAACGACACGGTGGTCAGAAGATCGGAGTTCATCACCAGAGTGTCGCCGTCGGCGGGAGTATGCTCATAGAGCGACGCCGCGCCGATAGTGCCCAGAAATTCATGTTCTCTAACACACTCCACCTCAACGCCATTGACAGGATTTTCACTGAAATGAGCTTCGATTTTCTCAGCCATATAATTGGTAGCCACACATATATGCCTTATACCGGCACGGGCAAGCGATTCGACATTATAGTCGATTATTGCTTTACCGTCGATGTCGAGCAATGGTTTGGGTGTGGTGAGAGTAAGCGGCCTAAGACGCTCACCCTTTCCTCCGGCCATGAGAAGCGCGGAGATAGGAAGAAGCGTGGTGGTATGGTTGGTGTCGAGTATATCCACTATTCTCATGTCGGAATCAACCAGCGGAATGAGCCTAAGCCTCGAAAGACGGTATTCCTTCAGCAAACGGAGATCGATATTGCCGGCGGGAAGCGAATGACAGGCCCGATGGATCAGCTCACTCACAGGAGAATTGACCGTAACGCCTCTCAGCAGTCCGCGGCGAATATCGCCGTCGGTAAGCGAGCCTTGCAGCCTTCCCTCGTCATCAACGGCAAAAAGGGTCATTGCTTTGCCTGACAAATCATTGAGCATAGCCAGCGCTTTTGACACAGGCGAGGTGATGTTAATAATATGTGGAGCTGTATTCATGAGTTTTCGAGAGGAAAAGGGTCTGTGAAATTTTTTACAGAGAGAGAAGATAACGGAGTTTCGGCTATCGCCTCGACCATCTTCGACAGAGTGTCGGCATTATGATAGGGATTGGGGGATAGCTCGGCTCTGCGACGGCCATCCTCCGAAAGAGCCTCGGTTATGGCTGCGGAGATTTCATCGGCCGACTCTCCGCAGTTAATCACTGAGCGCGAGGCGAGGCGCCCCTCCTGGCGGTTTCCGATATTGACCGTGGGAATATGAGCCGACGGAACTTCAACAATGCCGCTCGAGCTGTTACCCACCACGGCGCCCACAGCCTTGAGCGCCGAAAGATACCTGACTCTGCCAAGCGAAGCAACCAAAGCCACACGCCCGGGGTTATCGGCGGCATATTTTCTTATCATGGGAATGATAGTGTCGGCTCCTGCATCATTGTTGGGATAGGTAAAAATCACTGTCGAATCGGGAAAGCGGTCGAGAGCGTCGAGCAATTCCCCTACCGCGAGCGAAATATCATTGCTGCTCAGAGTAACGGGATGATAGGTCACCAACAGGGTGTTGCGGTCTATCCTTATGCCGAGTTGCTCTTCGAGCTGACCGGGAGTCAGCGGCTCAATTCTCATCAGATTGTCAACACCTATGGCACCGGTGTTGATAACCAGATTTTCAGGCTCACCCATGTTTATAACCCTGCGGCGATAGGTCTCGGTAGCTGTAAGGTGGAGAGCGGCCAGTTTGGTAATGGCGTGGCGCAACGAGTCATCGATAGCTCCACGGGTAATCTCACCACCGGAAATATGCACTATAGGTACCCTCATCATCTGAGCGGCGGTGGCAGCGCCCAACATTTCAAAACGGTCGCCCAATATCAGGAGTATATCGGGTTTCAAGCGCGACAAAGCCTCGGCAAAACCTATCGTGGCGCGGCCGGTGGCCTTGGCTCGCTCAAGGGGAGAATCCTCAGCCGAGCAATCGATGACAGGCACTCTTTCGGCCACTTCAAAACCATCATTCTCAATTTCAGAGAGAGTGTTTCCAAAGCGGCTGTCAAGATGCATATTTGTAGCTATTATGCTGACCTTAACATCATTGCGCTGTGACAAACCCCGTGCTATCGGGCTAAGCAAACCCCAGTCGGCACGGGTGCCGGTAGCTATGGCCACATGCCTGCGGCTGTCGCGGATTACGCTGTCTGTAGCCTGACTCATTTATCTATCAGGGAAATATACTCGCCATATCCCTCTTTCTCCATATCCTCCAACGGTATGAAGCGCAGGGCGGCAGAGTTGATACAATATCTCAAACCGCCATCTTCGGCGGGGCCGTCGGGAAACACATGGCCCAGATGAGAGCCCGAGCGTGAAGCTCTGATTTCAGTACGCACACGCCCATAGGATGTATCTGTCAGCTCCTTGACAATATCGGGAGTGACAGGACGGGTGAAAGCGGGCCAGCCGCATCCTGAGTTATACTTGCGCGACGATAGAAAGAGTGGTGTGCCGTCGGTAATATCAACATATATTCCTTTGCGGAATTCATGGTCATATTCATTCACGAAGGGGGGCTCGGTGGCGCCGTTCTGGGTCACCTCCCATTGCATGGGGGTGAGACGCGAGCGCAACTCGGCGGCATTGCCGGCCGTCTCGCGCGGCTTCATGTTGCGGGCCTCCTTAAAAAGCTCGGGATTGACATGACAATATCCACCCGGATTTTTCACAAGATAATCCTGATGATATTCCTCGGCCGGATAGAAGTTTTCAAGCAGCCCGCTCTCCACTGCCAAAGGCTCCTTATGACGGCGCTGCAATGTGGCGAGCATACTGTCGACAACCTCGGCATCCGCAGGATCGGTATAATAGATTCCGGTGCGGTATTGGGTGCCGACATCATTACCCTGACGGTTGAGCGACAGAGGATCTATGCTGCGGAAATAGAGATAAATCAGGTCGGAAAGGCCAACGAGATCGGGATTATATGTAACCTTGACCGTCTCTGCCGCATTAGTCAGCCCGGTGCACACCTCCCTATAAGTCGGATTGGCAACCAACGAGTTGGCATAGCCGGCAATTGTCGATACCACGCCCGGCACAAGCGAAAAAAGCCTTGCGGTGCCCCAGAAGCACCCTCCGGCCAAATAGATTTCTTTGGTCATGAATGCAATGTTTTTAAACTGCAAAAATACACAGATTTTTCCACATACTCCCTACCTTGCATAATTTTCTCTCTCGCCAAGAGATAGTGAGGATAGCGGTTAGGGTAGTTTCACTTTGGCAACCACAGGTCTGTGGTCGGAGGCTGCCGGTTCGTTGACAACGTTTGAGTTTACTCTGCCAATTCCCGGATTGGTAGCCTTATAAATCATTATATAATCGATAGTCTCGGAAGGCTTATCGGCAGGGAAAGTATTTTCGGAAATGTCGGTCAAAATATCAAAATCTTTAGCGAACGACTTAATCACCTTTGACTTGGGATGGGCATTGAAATCGCCTGCAAGTAGGAAAGGTTTATCATATTTCGACGCTATATCCCTGATAATATCAACCGAGGCGAGACAATCCTCATCGGTAAGTGAAAGATGGGTGGATGCATATACAAAGTCATTAAATTCTGCCACAACAATCGCCCTCGCCTCTTCTCGCCCCGGAAGAGCGTGACGCGCCACCGAGAGAGGTTTTTCGCGCGAAAGAATACCGATGCCATATTCCCCACCGTCATAATCGATTGCCTTTGCAAAAGTATATTCCATTCCGGCAAGCGAGGCTATCTCGGCAAGCACAAACCGGTTGCCGCTGCGACGTGTCACACTATCAACCTCCTGAATGGCCACCACGTCAGGAAACTGTTGCCTGATAACGGCAGCGGTGCGCTCATGATCTCGCTTTCCGTCAAAGCCACAACCGTTTCTCACGTTAAAGCTCATAAGGGTCAACTCCCCGCCGAGAGCTTTCAGAAGGCCGTCACCCCATATCTCACCCAAGCGGGCAGCGCCCTCCTTGTTGGGGTGGAGATAAAACACTCCGGCAAACCCTTGTTCCTCCGTGAAATAATCGGCATAGTTATCCTTGAAGAAATCAAAACCGGCCCGGCTTCCGCCAAACACCTGTCGGGGATGAGAAACGGAATAGCTCCTCACCAGTTGCTCGATCATAGGGAAATAGCTTTGCAGCCGCTCAAGTCCGGTCTTAAGATACATCGCTCCATTATAGGTCGTAGGGCTATACCATATCGGGTATTGCACCACGAAGCGACTCCCCGGATAACGCGCCATCAACTCATCTATGATGGCTTTAAGATTGGTGTAATACTGAGCAGGAATAACCGGCGCTCCAAGCGGCCCCGTGCAAGCGCTGTCGTTGGTGCCGAGCGAAATAGAAAAGAGCAGCTGACAGCCCTCGCCTTTCAGCTCATCAGCCGCGGTTATCACTTTGTTAAACAATCTGTCGGCAACAGGCAGAAAATCGAGAGTAGTGGCGCCGCTGACGCCGCAATTACGAAATTCCACCGCCTCACCGGTCTTGTCGGCCAGAAAACGAGCGGCCTTGACCGGAGGCGCATCAGTTTGTGGCTCAGCAAGCAACGCGCCCTGAGTTATGCTGTTGCCCACAAACACCACTCCGACCTTGCCGTTGGCCGCGGCACACATAGTAATAATCAGCAACAGAAGTGCCGACATGACTGTTTTCTTCATATCCATCAGGTTAATTTAATTATCGGGAAATATAATTCCGGAGCGCCCTGCGTTTCAAGACACCCCGGAACTGTTATGTTTCAGGCCTCTGCTCAGCCGGCTCAGTTAAGCTCGGTCTTTGCAGTCATGGCGCGGCCGTTGCATACGGTGTTGACCATAAGTATAGTGCCCTCCTGAGCGTTGACGCCCAGAGTGATGCTGTCGTTGCGAGTTGAGCCGACGGCAAGAACACGGCCAACCATATCGCTCACAATCACGCGCTTCATGGCATTATCAGAGTTGCTGACATTAACTGTCACCTGGTTGCCCGAAGTGGTGACGGTCATTTCCGACTCATTGACGTTGATGGGAGATATGCCGGTCACACCTGCATCAGTAAGACGATAAACCTTGGTGGCATGAACGGGAATGTTGACAGTAAACGAATTTTCCTTCACACCGAGATCTTCAGCAGCCCAACAGTCGCGGAAGTGATATTTTCTGCCCGGTTCGAGAGCGTCAATATCCGAGAAATCGATAGTATAGTCGGTAGAACGGTTGTTGAGGTTTACAACAGCTACGGCCACATCACCGTTTTCAAGATCCTTGGCAAAAAGAGCGCAACCGTTTTTCTCGCCGAGATATTTTGCCTGCAGACCCATGCGGTCCTGATTAATGGCAATAAGCTCGGGATTAGACATGATTTCCATATCCACATCGGTGATAGGCTTGGTGAGGTCGAACGAAAGAGTGAGAGGCGAAGCCCACATGCACCACAGCGACATCTGGGTGCGGTATTCTTCCTTGGTCATTCCGACTTTAACACAAAGTGCCGATGAGGACTTACCGGTGCCGTTGATACCCACACACATCATGTCGGCGTCATTAAAGCGGTTGGGACCGCTATAAGGCCACAGATCCTTCATGCCTGCGATGCTCTGCAAAATACCGATACCACCTGATTTACCTTCCCAGCAATCGCGGGTATCATAGGTGCAGCGCCAAGTGGGGGCTCCGATTTCAGCGCCCCATTTCCACGGCTCTCTCACACCCCATTCACACACATAAAGAGTTATGTCGCGGCCCGAGGCCTTGAGAGCATCTGAAATTGCTTTATAGCGCTCGATACATGTGGCCTGGTCGGCGGGAGCGTTACAATAGTCATATTTCAAAACGTCGACATCCCATTTGGCATATTGGTTGGCATCCTCGGTTTCATAACCGAATGAACCGAAACGACCGGCACAAGTCTTTGAACCGCCATCAGAATAGATACCGAAGCGGAGACCCTTGGAATGAGTATAATCGGCGGCAGCCTTCATGCCTTTGGGGAATTTGGTCTTGTCTTCAACAGGATTGCCGGCTGAGTCACGGCTGTCGGCATGCCAGAGATCGTCGATAATAAGGTTATTATAACCTGCGTCGGCAAGACCGGTCGAAACCATAGCGTCGGCAACCTGTTCCACAACTTTCTGCGAGATGTTGCCCTCTACCACATTCCACGACAGCCAGCCCATCATAGGTGTAGGCATCTGGAGGTTCGAGCTTACAACGATCTTAACATCGGTCACAGTTGAATGGCCGGCGGCATTTTCGACCGTAACTTTATAGGTATATTCACCCTCATTTTCCACTATGCCGGTCACCGCCGAGCGGCGGGTATCAAAAGTCAGACCTTCGGGGAGTCCTTCTACAGTGACTGTACTGCCATCACCGGTAGGACGGATAAACTGCATCATTTTCACACCGGGCTGCGCGAAATAGAGTGTGGCGCAGTCAAGACCTGCATCGATTGTAGAGATAGGCACTGTAACGGGAGGTGTGGAATTTTGCTCGACATACTCAAAGTAGGCGTTTGCCCAATCGAAATGGTCATAGGAATCAACGCCGTTTTTGTCAACATCAAGCACAAGGAATTTCCAACCGGCAAGGTCAATATCAAGCTCGGTGGCCTCGTCGTCGGTGCGCAAGGCATTGCCTTCGGCAACAACTTCGCTCGAGCCGCCCTCACCGAGCAGAGTCACGCGCCAAGCCACGTCGCCGTTCTGATTAACCTCGTCGTCAATGCCACATATAGCACGAAATTTGGTAACCGAGCCGTTGAGTTTCACCACCATACGCGAATTGGCATGAACACCCACCCCTGAAGAATAGCGATTACCCTTAAGTGTGAGGCGCTTACCCTAAATAATGCGGTTAGCCTTGAGAGAACACCAGCCAACAGTCACATTGCTGAGATCGAGAGAGCTGAGAGGTATGATTTCCTCACCGTTAGGGCCGGTTTCGGGAAGATTGATCACAGAAGAAGCCGCCGCCGGAGTTGCAGTTTCATCAGCAACCGAAAATCCTGAAGCAGCTACAATCGGAGATGCACCCCACATCATAGCGGAGAGCAATCCGGCATAAAAGATTTTTCTTGAGACATTCATAATGATTAAGGTTTATTCCAATTAAATATCGCCATATTATGCGCCAAACAACAATCGGCGCTTCTCCCCGCAAATATAAGCATAATCCCCGATATTTCAACATCTCCTACCTTAAATCTTGCTAATTTCCACCGACATTGCGTATTGCTTATACCATTACATCGCAGCTCCGCAGCTCCTTAATGTGGGGAGGCACGTCTTTCCTCGGGCTTCACCCGAGGTTGAGGACAACATCGCCGCCCTGCGGCTCCCTTAGCGTCACGCTACAAGGTCGTATCAAAATTCAAAAATTGTAGGGCCATGCCTTTGGCATGTTTGCGTAAGACATTGATAATCAAAGATACATCGCAAAGCGATGTCCCTACGATTAGTTGGATTCCCTATTTTGACACAGCCTCTTAGCGTGGCGCTAAGAGAGCCGTGGAACGGCGATATAGTCCACAACCCCACATGCGGGGAGCGCAGCGACCAAGTGTGGGGTGGGGGCATCCCCTCCGAAACAGAGCTGCGGAGCTGCGATGTCGTGGTCAAGACCGTGTGTATATGCGATATAATTCCTTATTCTTTCTTCTTATATCGGGCGGGGAATCCGTAGAGAGTCACGCGCAGAACCTTGCCTTTCTCAACAAGGTGAGTGTACTGAGGCTGAAATATTGTGGCGCATTTACTGGCTCTGATTGCCTCAATCAGGGCGAGGTCACATGCCTCGTCAATAGTAAGTTTATTAAGCTTAAGGCGCCCTGCCTCGGTGGAAATATCTATAGTATATTCAATTGGCTCGGTATCAATATCCATTGTCAGCTCGTTATAGCTCACTATGTTGGGATTGACCGTAGTATAGGCATTGAGCTTTCGGGTCGAAACTTTTGGTGAGCATGACGAGATAATGGTTAGCATACCGATAATAAGGAAAATAATGCTTGATTTTCTCATGACTTTAGTGTTAGAAGTTTAATTTAAAGCTCATTCCGAGACCGCTTGTGTGGGTGTACTGATTGCCCATCACGCTGACACCTGCTGTGAGTTTGTTTTTACCGAAATTCATTATATCTCCCTCAATCAAAGGAGATGAATACGTGCTCAACTCAAGCGCTTTCTTCTGCAAAGAGTTGGCATATAGATTACAGCCAATAGCAATTGCAGCGCCAGTTACTACGCCACCACCAATAGGCACCCAGGTTTCCCAATTAACATTAGCCCTAACTTTTTCGTGTTTTTCCAAATCCCACTCAGTTCTGTAATGCAACACTATTCCAGTTATAATACCACCTACAGCAAGAACACCACCACCAATCCAACCGATTAGTCTCATTTTCTTTGCTTTGGCTCTCAATTGCTCAGGAGTCTTAGCATTCCTTTTATAGTACATATTTAGGAGTTCGTTGTCGTCGGCGTTCTGAGCGAGGGCATAGAGCTGGAGGGGTTGAGCTTCTTCTGTAATGTCTACCTC
>JAIDXU010000223.1 GCA_029058455.1 Paramuribaculum sp. | reverse complement strand
CGTTGGGGGTGAAACCGGCGGCGATTACTTCAGGGGGAATCTGAATGGCGCGGCGGGGATCGTTCCAGGCAAGGGTTTCAACGCGGTTGAGACCGATTTTGTGGTTAATCTCAATTCCATAGCGGCGGATGTCAAACCAACGCATACCGTCGTCGATGGTCTCGATGCGGCGGAAGTGGAGCACGCACTGGAGATAGGGTTCGATGTCGGGAGTGGTGGTATAACGGGGAGAGGGATATACACGGTCGATGTTGAGGGGCTTAACCACGCCATAACCTTCGGGGTCGGTGGTGTAGAAGTCTTCGATAGCCTTGCGTGTGAGCTTGGGGAACTGGATGTTGAGGTCGGGAAGCTTCTGGCGGCTTTCGTCCCAGATAGCGAGGTCGGCGATGGCTTCGTCGATGCGACCCTGCCAGATGCGGGCTTCAGCGCGGGTGAGGAGGGCTTCCTCGGCGGTGAACTCGCAGCGGATCACGTGACAGTAGCCGATACCTGCAATCTTATCGGTGTATTCGAAGATCTCACCTGCCTTGGGGAAGAAGCAACCGTATTCCTGAGAAGAACGGATGTAGATCTTACCGGCATAGCAGGGGTGACAGTAGTAGTGGGTGTAGGAGGTGTTCCATGTGGGACCGTTGCCATAGATAGTGGCGGCTTTGGCGTCGCGGTTGAGGGCGAAGCGAGAGCCACGACGACGATTAAACACCGAGTAGGTGGGGAGGAGCATGAGGTTGCTCTGCTCGTCGGCGCTCACATAGGCTGCCACGAGGGCGTCGTAGCTGGTGAATGACTTGGCCCAGAAGTTACGCATAAAGCCGGCGGGGTTGGCGGTGGGGCCACCGAGAGCTTCGGTTGCATAGGCTTCGGCTTTCTCATAGTCGCGGGCAAAGAGATAGAAGCGGGCGGCGAAAGCACAGGCGGCCTTGCGGTTGAAGTGGTATTTGGGCACCGAGTAGATACCGTCGTTGATGAGGGGAAGACCCTCTTCGAGGTCGGCGGCGATGTGGGCATAGACTTCGCTGAGGGGCTGACGCTCGTAGTGAACAAGCACCTTGGTCTCAGGCTCGGTCATATAGGGAATACCGGGAATCGAAGCTGAAGCTGTTTCGCCGGCATAGGGCATTGCGAAGATATTGGCGAGAATGAAGTGGTGGTAAGCACGGCTTACGAGCGCCTCACCCTTGAGAGCGGCAACTTCTTCGGCGCGACCCTCTTTCTCAAGCTTTTCGATAGCTTCGAGAGCGTTGTTACACACGGCGATGGCGTGATAGTAACCTGCCCAGATCGAGGAGGGGGAGTCGGTGTCCATGTTGCTGACAATGTTATCCCAGCCAAAGGCTTCGAGGTCCTGAAGATCGTAGTATGTGAGGTTGTAACGCATACCGTTGTCGTCGGGAGCCGTATTGTCGATCACGTTGTCGGTAGAGAACTCACACACCGTGCCGTAGTTGGCGTTGGCATAGGCGTCGACCAGAAGGAGACGCACCTGCTCGGGAGTCTCGATGGTAACGCGCTGGTCGGGTGTTGCGTCGAGGAAGTCATCACACGACACTGCAGTCGCAGCCAGAGCAGCCACTCCGAGATATATGGGGAAATGTCTAAAATTGACCATTTTTTCAGATTTAAGAGATTTCATAAAGAGAGGTTATCAGAGGCCCAGACGCAGAGTGAATGTAAACTGCTTGGGAGAGGGAGTTGCCACACCGCCTGCGTTGAAGAACTCGGGGTCCTGACCGTTGAGCTTCTTGTCGCTGTAGATCAGGAAGAGGTTGGTGGCCTGAAGTTTGAGCGAGGCAGAGCGCATACGGAGATGGCTGAGGAAAGACTGGGGCACGTCGTAGGTAACCGAGATGTCTTTCATGCGGATGAAGTCGCCGTTTGCGATGCGGGCTGTAGAGTAGTTATAGGCGTTATAAGCGCGGCCGATCTGAGAATCCTGCTGATACTGCCATTTAGAGGCGATAACGGGGATGTCGGTGATTTTTTCGTCACCGGGCATTGTCCAGCGGTTCTTGAACTCTTTAGGAGTGGCGGTAAGGTCGGAGTAAACAGCCGAGAATACCGGATCGAGACGAATCTTATTGCCGAAGCTATAGGTAATGAACAGGTTAAGGTGCCAGTTCTTATAGCGGAGGTTGTTACCGAAACCGCCGTTATAGGGAGGATCGGTAGGACCTTCATAAATGAGGTGACCGAGGTTTTCAAACTCCTGGAGGTTGATGTCGGAGGTGGTGAGCTCACCCTTTTCGTTGATGAAGGTGGGGATACCTTCTTCGTTAAGACCCATGAAGGGAATCGAGAAAAGCGCTCTCACGGGATAACCCTCGCGACCGAAGCCCTGACCTGAGATAAACTTCATCACGTTGGCGCGGGCATCAAGCTTTGTAATGGTGTTTTTGGTGTAGGAGAAAGTAAAGTCGGTGTCCCAGCTGAAATCGCGGGTAACGATATTGTGGGAAGAGAGGGTAAACTCAACACCGTGAGCCTTCATCTCGGCAACGTTGGCCATCTTGTGGTTCTGACCGCCTACGCCCTGAGTGTAGATATCACCGATAAGGTCGTAGTTGTTACGGGTATACCAGTCGAAGACAAGGTTGAGTCGGTTGTTGATGAAACCGAGGTCGGCGCCAATGTTAAGCTCATGTTTCTTTTCGTAGGTGAGCTCGGAGTTGGCGATCTCTTCAAGGGTGATACCAAGCTCGTTAACCTGGGTAAGAGGTCTCCAAGGCTTGTAGGGGTTGAAGATGGCGGCGGCGTTTGAGATATAGTCGGGGCCGGCATCAGCGGTGAGTGAGTAACTTGCACGGATAGTAGCGTTACTAACCACGGGGCTGATACGTTCCCACCATGACTCGAGGTGAGCGTTCCATGCGCCTGACACGTTCCAAGTGGGGAGCCAGCGAGAGCTACGGGCCTTGCCGAGCTTGTTGGAGCCTTCGTAACGGTAAGTGCCGGTAAGAGTATATCTTGCGTCATAGCTGTAAGTACCGTTGGCAAAGAAAGCGGCGCTGCGGCGGGTGGTGGGAGAGTAGGAGTAGTAAACTGCGCCTTCCTCACCCTGCTGCTTGAAGAGGTTGAAGTCTACGAAAGGAGTATAACCGTTGTCGTAGCAGAAACCCCAACCCTGGAAGTTGATCTGGTTGCGCTCGGTTGACTTGATGTCGGCACCACCGAGGAGGTTGATGATGTGCTTGCGGTTGAAGGTCTTGTTGAAAGACACTGTGGGAAGCACGCTCCACTGGCTGAGAGTGAAGTTGTCGTTATAGTAGATACCGCCCTTGGGGAGCACAGTCTGCGGGAGGGCGTTTTCATCTTCGGGGTCGGTGTAGAGGTAAGGGTTGGAGGCGCGGATGGTAGCGTCTTCAGGATCGATACCTGCACGGTAGGCTTTTGCCTGGTTTGAGTTATCTTTTACGAAATGCTCGTTTGAGCTCTTCTGATAACGATAGGCAGCAAGAACGTCAAGGCGGAGGCCCTGGATGGGACGCCATTCGAGGTCGCCCTGGAACTTAAGGTCGGTTACACCCAGCTCGATGTAGTTGTTGCGCAACTCTTCGTGGATGTTGAAGGGAGAGTAGTTGCGGGTGTAGTATTCGTTGCTGTCAAGTGTACGCGAAGTGTTGAGAGCGTAGCTGTAGGGGTTGATGTCGAACGAACGACGCACCTGACCGCTAACCACGTCGATTTCCTGAGCGAGAGTACCGGGAGCGCGCTGCTTACGGTAGGAGTCGGCGGTGAGAATCGAGAGGCGGAGGGTGGGAGAGATATCATAGGAAGCGTTACCGTTATAGGTGTAACGTGTCACATTGCTCGAAACAGTCCATCCCGGATCGTGGAGGATAGAGATAGATGAGTAGAAACGGCCTTTTTCAGTACCGCCCGAGATGCTCACCGAGTGGTTTTGCATCACATTGGTTTTGAAGAGATCGTCAAACCAATCGGTGTTTCTCATTTCGGCAGCGCGGAGGTAGGCGTTTTTGGCTTCGGTGGTGTTGGCAAGACCGAAAGAGCCGGTCACGGGATCAAAGGTGTTGATCATCTGATACATCTTACCATAAACACCTGAGTTGGTAGCTTTTGTGATACCTGAAAGCTCAAGCCAGCCTTTAGATTCCATTTCGCGGTAAACACCCATCTGCTCCTGAGAGTTCATGATGTTGAAGTTGGAGTAGGAGGGTTTGAGACGCATGGTAAGCTCACCTGTGTAGCTCACCTGAGAGGAACCGGATCTACCTTTTTTGGTAGTGACGACGATCACACCGGCCATAGCCTGCGCACCATATATAGAGGTGGCTGAACCGTCTTTAAGAATATCGAAGCTCTCGATGTCGTCGGCGTTAAGACCTGCGATAGCTGAAGAGATAAGCGTATTAGCGTCACCCGACGAGAGATCGTCAGGAGAAATCTCTGTAGCGTCTTCAAGCACCACGCCGTCAACAACCCAGAGGGGTTTTGAAGTACCATAGATTGAAGTGGCACCGCGCACACGGATTTTGGGGGCGGTACCGAAAGTTCCGCTGACGTTCTGCACGGTCACACCTGCTGCACGGCCTTCGAGCGAACGTGAGATGTCGGCCACACCGGTAAGACGGGCCTTTTCAGCGTCGACCTTTGCGGTGGCACCGGTAAAGAGTCGTTTGTCGACGGTTGACATACCGGTTACAACCACCTCGCCCAGCTGCTGGGTGTTGGAGGTCAATTCAATAGTCATGGGCTCGGTTGAAGCTTTAACTTCAACAGGCTTCATGCCTACATAAGTCACAACGAGAATTGATTTGGCGTTGGGAACAGTGAGTTTGAATTTTCCGTCGATATCGGTAGCGGTGACCGATTTAGACGACACACCTTTCACTGCCACGGTTGCGCCGATCAGAGGCTCGCCGTCGTCAGCGCTGATAACTGTGCCCGTGACATTGATCTGAGCCCAGACACTGATGCTCAACAGCGCA
>JAIDXU010000222.1 GCA_029058455.1 Paramuribaculum sp. | reverse complement strand
ATTTGTCAGCTCTTTATCGGAAGTGGGAGTGTTATCCATGCCTAAAGTACATGACATGGGGATATCTTTGATAGTAACCTTACGGATATATACAAACACATCCTGACGGAGATTGGAGCCGTCGAATTGAACGGTAACTTTCGAAGCGAGACGGTTGATCCACGCATGTATCGAAAGATTGGTTTTATTGACCACAACGGGAGGGGCATTGAAGCCACTATAGCTCGAAGCTGCCGATTTCTTATCATCGTTGGTAAAGAAGCCGAACATCTGATTGTTTTGAGCCACATTTGCCACCCAGTTAACCTTTATTGACTTGAGTTCCTCTATGGTCTGCACCTGATCAGCAGTGATATTCGGCATGTTGGCCACACAATATATATAATAGCGGCCATAGGGAAGAACCTCGGGAAGAGTGAATGTCGCGCTTGCATGAGCACGATCAGACCACTGAGCGCCATATTTCACATCATCTTCCGACATGTCAGGGGTCTGACTGTTGGTCGACGCGGTAAATTTTACATTGGGGAAAAACTTATAGAACTTCTGATATTGGTCGTAGACCACCACCGACAGCGAAGTGATATTTTCGATAGCGTCGCCATTGGTGGCACGCGAACCGAGCGCCTGTGTCTCGGGTATATAGTTTACAGTGGCTGTGATTTTGCTCTCCCCTTCCCCTATATCAGAAAACTCGCGGAAGAGGCGGTCGTCGCATGAGGTCGACAACAGAGCTACTGTAAGAATAAATAACAATCTATAAAGAAGTTTCATTGCTTTGTTGAGTGATAATTACTCTTGATGGAGATCAAAAGGATTGGTAGGCCACGAAATTACGGGCGATGTGCCGTTAAAGTCACCATACTGCGGTTTAAGTTCTATTTCGCGGTAAGGTAAAAGATCGACAACACATCTCAACGTCTGCGCCTCAAGATGAAGCCTGATAATGACATGAGTGTTGCGGGGCAGATCGTCAAGGTTGGGAAGATCGACCCAGTCGGAATAGAGCGCGCCGGCTACCGACGCAACTCCGGTGACTATCTGTATCTGATATTTGAGACCGGTGGCAAGCTGGGTTTCCGGATAGTAGATTTCAGGTGCGTAGACCGACTTGCCTTGTCCCGAGGTGGGGAAAGTAAGCAGTGTGGGGAGAGTGATAATGCTGTTTATCACTCCGCTTTCAGGCACCTTATAGGCCGTGATAAAGCGGCCTTCGCCCTCGGTTGTCGCCTCAACCGACTTTGAGGGGTAGTATTCGGTAGCGGTGGGGAGAAGATACTCCCGGTTGCCTATGGCGTTGATCTTGACCGAATCGACGGTAAGCAGTGATGAGGGGGCGGTGAGGCGGCCATCGTAGGTGGCCTCGACACTGAATTTCACACCGCTTCTTGTTACAAAGAGCGCGAAAGTCTCCGAGGGGTTTTCCTCGGTGCCCGGCTCGGTGGCGGTGAGGGTTCTTTCAAAATGCTCGTTGATGGGGAGATAGGTGCGGGTGGCGCCTGTGTTGTCGATCATCGGGGTGCCGGGAGTGGCCGAACCAACGGTAAGGGCGCTGATCTCCTCGACGGGGAATCTTTGACCCGCTCTGATCGACGAGAAGTCATAATAGCCGTTACCCTCCCAGCCGGCTCTGGGCAGCTCGTTGCCGAAAAGATAGATCTGCTTGGTTTCAAGGGGCTTGACCTTAAAGACTGCTTTGGTGTTGATGACCGGCGAGTCAAACGAAAGCAATCGGTTGTGCTCCACTCGTCCGTTGGCATCCACTATGATGATACGCATAGTGGAGATCTGCTCGTAGCGGCTCACCGGCGCCTCAAAATAATTCAAGTCGTCGACCACCGTTCCGCCGCGCGACGAGAGTGCGTCCCTGTTGATGAGCGAAATATCAAGACAGATATTGGCCTGAAGATCGCGCTCATCATCCACACCCGGCTCGTCGGGGTCGTTACACCCGGCAAGCACGGCCATGCAGCCGATAAGGAAGATTAAGTTAATATGTAGATTGAAAAATCTCATTAATTGTCGATATTGTTAATGCGCACAACCCAGTTGCCTACCAGAATCTCCACATAGAGCCAAGTGCGGTTGGAATCGAGAAAGAAAGTCATAGCCCAGTCATGTTCCCTGTCAAGATATTCCTGAGCCGGCATTTTAGCGTAGACTTCGCTTTTCTGAGCAAGGAGATAGTTGATCAGAGGTAGGGATACAACCTTGTGGTTGTCGCTGCTGCGTGTAATGAGTAGATAGGGGTCGTTGTCGGCCATGAGACGGCACATGCTGAATTCGGCGTATGCCATCAACACATCCGAGCCATCGGCATTGACACCGACGGGAAGTGTGCCCCTGTTCCACGGAAGATATGTAACCTCGGGCGAGGGAAGAAGCTTGTTATCCCAGCCCATGAGGGTGTTATTGTCAGTAATTGAGAAATTAAAGTCGAGATCGTTTATAGGAGATCCATTGACATTCTGAAGCATGATGCGGAGATTATTGGTGTCGCGCATCATATCGATAGTGGCCTCACAATATTTGTTTTCTTCGGATGTGACCGTTGCGGTGGCATAGCCGTAGAAGAGATTGTGGAGGAGGGTGCCTTTTTCAAGCAGAGAAGGGAGGAGGCTTACTTCAGGAAGTGAGATGGATGAATTTTCAGATGGATAGGGTTTGATTTCAAAACTTGATTGGGGGCATTGCAGTCCGCCATAGGCCACAAGGCGATAGTCGCCGTCGGGAAGCGTAACCGTCATGCGATAGTTTTCATTGGCAAGCACTGATGAGGTCTCGGTGCGTGTTGCCACGAGCTTGCCTTCCGAGTTATAGATGAAGAGAGTGAGACAGTCAACCTGAGACGGAAAAGCATTTGCAAACTCCATATTATATGTGTAGGTGAAGCGAAGGCGGAGGCCCTGCTCACATTCCGGCAGATTTTCTTCAAGCCGGTCGCATGACGACAGCGACACCACACCGGTGGCACATATAAGGATGGTGGCAAGCGAAAGAAGCGCTTTGGTGATTCCGGAGATTTTCATTTTAGATTGATTGTCGGAAGAAAGAATGATATTCAAAAAGATAACAGGCGGCCATGCTCACATAGGCCGGGCACAGCCGCCCGCCATCTATTGAGGGATTAAAGATTCGGATTTGGCAGAATTAGAATTCGATGTTGTTGACACGAACTACCCAGGGAAGAACCTCAACCTGAACACGGAAGTAAACTTCGGGGTTCTCGTCATCATCATTGGGATCATCGGGTTCGTCAGGCGATTTACCCCACTTGAGGATGTTGGTGAGTCTGAGTTTGTAGACGTTGTTGCGAACAGTGGCAAACTCCATCGGGCCCATCTGGGTGTTGTTGTGGTTGTCGTTGTGACGGTTGTAGTAGTAGTAGTAAACGTAGTATTTACCGTTTTCGGGTTTGTAGACGGTAAACAGTTCTGTGCTCTTGGCGAGGTCGGTGATGTTTTGCTCAGCAAGATAGTCGCGGATCTCCTTAGCGGTGGTAAGAGTACCGAGATCGAGAGTTACATTGAAGGCGGTCTGGAAGTCGATAGAAACGCCTGAACGGGGATTTCTGCTGACATAGTTCATGAGGCTGTCGAGGTTGCCATACATAATGCCGTCGTGAGCATAGATAGCTTTGCCTGATTTGATTGACTCGCCGAGAGCTGAGCCTTCAACACCTGAGATTTCACCTCTGAACACAACACCGGTTGTGATGCCACGCTTCTGAGCGGCTACGCTGCGGATGGTGTTTTCAGTGGTATAGCGCCAGATCTTATATTCTTTGGTTGCGTTAACCCAATTTTCAGTATTACATTCCTCAGTGAGAGAAGAAACAGAAGTGAAGTTGAGAGTTCCGGGAGCGGCGGGATTGAAGCCTTCAACGAGCTGATAGAAATAGTCCTGAGTAGAGGGTGAGATAACCCAGTTGGTGGGATCTTCCTTACCAAGAATAGTAACCTTGCTCATGTCAGCCATAGCATCCTTACCTTCGCCGGTGTTGGCGGCTACGCGGGGAAGAAGATAGAAGTTCTTGGCCTCATTGATGAGAGCGAGATCGGTGATGGTTACATAGCCCTGAATAGTGGGTTTAACAGCACCTTCGCCTTCCTCAAGGTTTTCTTCAGGAACATAGTCATAGATGGGGAAGCAGTTATCTGCTGTGAGCTTCTCGCCGTTAACTTCAGTAGTCACGGCGTAGTCGAAACGGGCAGCTACACGCTCAACCTGAACAGTTCCAAGATTAAAGGGAGTCTGAACCTTATTGTAAGTGTTGTTCATGTCAAACTCTGAAGGAAGAATTTTGCTTGCGGGAAGAGCACTTGTCATAAGGAACGAGTTGGGAGTCCAGATAGCGTCGTTGTCAGCTGCTACAATCGATTCGCTCATGTCAACATTCCAGTTTCCGTCAGCAATTTCTTTTGCCAACTCGGGCGAGGGGTTACAGTATGCGAAGATCGAAACCTCCTGACCGGCTTTAGCAACAAGAGCAGAAGTCTGGAACTTAACACGGTAGATAGGATTGGGCTTCCCGGCGGTACCATTAATGGCATTGTTGGTATCGTAGGCATTGGCAACACCCGAGCTGGTGATATAGGTGTAGGTGCCATCTTCATTTGCAGTAGCGAGCACGATGAGCACTGCGCTAACGTTGTTCTCGCGGTCTTTACCATATTCGAAACCGGCATCTGACTGAGCAGGGTTTTTACCCGGCTCAATGGTTTCGCTACGAGAGTTGAGATTGAGCTGAATTGAAGCATAAACGCCTGCAGCGTCATCTACTTCGCCACCCTTAGGATCTTTGTCCTCTGAGCAAGACCAGAGGCCGAAAGCAAGAGCGCATGAAATTAAAACTCCAAATTTTTTCATGTGGATTGATTAATTAATTGATTTATTGATTGTTTAAAATTTGTTCTTTCTTATATGAATTATTCACGCCACTTCAC
>JAIDXU010000221.1 GCA_029058455.1 Paramuribaculum sp. | reverse complement strand
GAACTATGCGTTCTATCCTATCGTGATTGCCGACAGCAGGGCACCACGAGATGGTAAGTTTATTGAAAGAATCGGGTCATACAACCCCAACACCAACCCCGCAACCATAACCCTCAATTTTGAGAGAGCCCTCTATTGGCTCAACTGCGGAGCTATCCCCACCGACACCGTACGCACTATCCTTTCAAACGAAGGCGTACTCCTGATGAAACATCTTCAGGGCGGTGTTAAGAAAGGTGCTTTTGACGAGGCTGAAGCTCAGCGCCGTTTCGACGCTTGGAAGCAGAAAAAACAGGCTTCGATCGACGCACTCAAGGCTTCGATGGCCGACAAAAAAGAGCTTGCTGTGAAAGAGCGTCTCGCTGATGAGCAGGCTAAAAACAAAGCTAAAGCCGAACTCGTGGCTAAGAAACGTGCTGAAAAAGCAGCTGCCGAGGCTGCCGCTCAGGCCGAAGCCGCTGAAGGTGAAGCTGAAGCTCCCGCTGCAGAATAATCTGCGCTTAGACATTTACAAGAAAGCCCTCTGTGGTTTAAGTGACTCTATGGTCGCTTAAACCACAGTTTTTTTTACAAAAATCTGTTACCGTTTTTGGGATTAAAGAAAATATGTCTATCTTTGCCACACGTTTTGGAAAAGCGGGCTTCGGCCCGCAATTGGGAAGCAGGTGAGAATCCTGCACAGACCCGCTGCTGTGATTCCCTCAACAACCCGAAGCATTAAGCCACTGTGACAGCCGTCATGGGAAGGCGCTCCGGGCGGGATAAGTCAGAAGACCGGCCAAAACAACATATAGTTTTGTAGTTTTCGGGAGATAAAGCCGCAAAACAACCTGTCAATACGCCTCGATTTCCGTCGAATTAGGGCGACTGCAAGTTGTGGGTTCTCGGCCCGGTCTCCGACAAAGAATTGTTTAACCGATTAACCGACCCACCCGGTCACCCCGACAATGAGGCTTTTTTATTTCACCTCCCTTACATCCTCATGCATCAACCGCCCCTGTCAGGGCAGCGGTAAGACCGCGGTGTGCGCATATCTGAATATAAATTAACTCATAATCCCACACCAAGCATGAAAAAGTTTTCCCATCTGCTGTTACCGTTTTTAGCCTTTATGCTTGCAATCTCGGTTGCAGCCTGCAGCGACGACAAGAAAGACGAGCCCGATGATCCCACACTCGTCGAGGACTATCATTTTGATCTTTGGGTAGCTCTTGACCGTCACGGCGGCATGGCCCGCGACGTGCAGACCCTTGTGCGCAGCCTCAACTCTCTCGACTCCGATCAGCCCGAGATAACTTTTCAGGGTGTAGGAACAGAAGTCAACTCAATTCTCTCGCTCGAAACCATACTCAAAGGGGCATACTATTATCAGGTGCCTGTGTCGGGCGACCGATTCGCAAAATATACCATCACCGACAACAGAGTCGAGGTAGTGAAAGAGCGTCGTTTTCAGACCAACACCTATGCCACCCGCAAATATACCCACGCGTGGCTCGACAACAATACCCTCGTTATCATGGCGGCCAACGGCGACTGCGACAAGATTATCTGGACCAAGCTCAATGCCGACGACATGACCATCATTGCCGAAGGCACTCTCGACATCACCATGCCCGAAAAAGCCGAGGCTCTCACCACCTCGGGTATTCTCACCTATCGCGCCTCCGACAACAAGCTGTTTTATTTCTATTATGCCAAGAGCGGCGGCAAGCGCAGCAAACGTGTCACTCCCATGATCACAGCCGTCATCAATCCTCAGACAATGGCTGTGGAAAGCAACACCCCCTGCTTTCTCGACTGTGAGATGGTCGGCTCGGCTTATGGTGAATTGCTCCAGACAACCACTTTTATCGACGGCAACGACAATCTCTATGTGGCCTGTTTTAACGAAGATGCCGACGGCAAAGAACACAGCCACCTGCTGAAAATCCCCGCCGGCTCAACATCTTTCGACGAGAGCTATGACGGATATACCGCCGACGGCAAACTCATCTCGGTGATGTATGTGGGCGACAACAAGGTAGTGGCCTACGCCCGTGAAGATCAGCTCGGCACCGCCATCGACGATTTCAGCCACTACTACACCGTGATCGATGTTGTCACAAAAGCCAATTCCCCCATCTCCTATCATGGCAAACGTCTGGCTTACAGCAGCGGCCGCTTCTCGTCGCGCATGGCATACGTCAACCACAAAGCTTATATCGGTGTAGATGCCGAGGGCCAGAAGCCTCAGATCTATATCTATGACGTGACTACCGGCGAAACCTCGCTCGGAGCCACAATGGCCGCAGGATATTATTTCGAACAGATCAGGGTGGTGGAGAATATCAAGAAGTAATCGCTTCACTACCTCCGACCTACAAACCATAATTCTTTTTTTCGTCAGATTGTGAGGGTGTGTTATAATTTTTCAATCTTCAACAAGATATTCAATTATAACACGCCCTTGCAATTTTGATTATCCAAACTTATTAACTTATCTTGCCGGATAAGAAACAGGGCATTTATTACGTTATAATATCATTGAGCCAATAGCCCGGTCATGAAACATCCATATCTAATAACCGCTGTCGCTCTGACACTGATATCGCTTCTGTGGTCATGTGGCGCAAAAAATTCCTCGACTTCTGTTGCGGACAATCAGACTGTGACTACTGATTCGGCTGAAACCATAGTGCCGCGTCATGCCGAGGGATTCTCAGTTTCCTACCATGACGGCTACACCCTGCTTGAAATCGCCGACCCGCAGCACTCCGACAGCCAAAAATTCAGCTACGCGCTTGTAAAAGACAACTATAACGTAGACATTCCCGACAACTGCACCATCATAAAAATTCCGGTGAAATCGGCGGTGTGCATGACGTCGCTCCAGCTATCCAATTTTCTGAAACTCGGACTGGCCGACAGGGTCACGGGCATTACCTCGACGCGTCATCTACATGACAGCATAATGAACGAGCGACTGCGCAAGGAGCAGACCCATAAAATAGGTATTGAAGGTAACTTCGACAATGAGATTATCATGTCGATCAATCCCGACCTCATCCTTATATCTCCTTTTAAACGCGGAGGCTATGAAGCTCTGAGAAATATCGATCTCCCGCTTATGCCCCACCTCGGATATAAGGAGCTGACCCCGCTGGGACAGGCTGAATGGATCAAGGTTGTGGGACTCCTGACCGGCAAAGCCGCGTTAGCTAACGAAACTTTCGACGGCATTGAGCGGAGATATAACGAGCTTAAGGCCAAGGCCGATTCGGTGGCTGAACGACCGAGAGTGTTCAGCGGAGAGATGAGAAGCGGCAACTGGTATGCTGTGGGAGGCAAAAGCTTTTTGGCTCAATTGTTTGCCGATGCCGGTGCGGATTATTTTCTTGATGACAACAATGAGAGCGGAGGAGTGACACTTGATTATGAAACCGTTTACAGCAACGCCGTTTCAGCTCCCTACTGGCGCATTGTCAACAGTTTTGACGGCGATTTCAGCTATGATGCCTTAGCGACTCTCGACACCCGTTATACCGACTTTGACGCATGGAAACACCGGGGCGTGATATATTGCAACATGAACGAGGTGCCTTTCTATGAGCGTATGCCGGTCGAGCCTGAAGTGGTATTGGCCGACTTCATATATGTTTTTCATCCCGAGCTTCTTCCCGATCATAAGCCGGTTTACTATCATCTGCTCAAATGAAACGCTCCAACACCGGTCTGCTCATGATTCTCACCGCCGCGTCGATTGTTGTGTTTTTCATACTCAACATCATGCTCGGCTCGGTTGAGATACCGTTTGAAACGGTGATGAATATACTCACCGGATCACACGACGAGCCGGCCGTGGCTACCAACATCGTGTTGAAGTCGCGTGTGCCGCAGGCTCTTACAGCTATAATGGCGGGAGCCGGGCTGGCGGTGAGCGGTTTGCTTATGCAGACGGTGTTCCGCAATCCCCTCGCGGGCCCTTCGGTGCTTGGCATAAGTTCCGGAGCGAGTCTCGGCGTGGCCTTTGTGGTGCTACTGTCGGGCAACATCGGCGGCGTGGCGTTGAGCCGTCTCGGGGTTATCGGCGAAGTCACTATAACCCTTGCCGCGATTGTGGGCTCGCTTCTGATTCTGGCCCTCATCGCTTTCGTAGCCCGCAAGGTTAGGGGCAACGTCACCCTCCTTATCATGGGTGTTATGATAGGCTATATAGCTAATGCGGTGATAGGTGTTCTAAAATTTTTCAGCGCCGAGGAAGATATACGCGCTTATGTGGTGTGGGGTCTCGGCAGCTTCTCGCGAGTGTCGGGCAATCAGACCACGGTGTTTATCCTCATAATGCTGATTATCCTTCCGCTCACTTTCCTACTGATAAAGACTTTAAACCTGCTGTTGCTCGGCAATTCCTACGCCCGCAACCTCGGTCTCAACATCAAACGCGCGCGTATCAAGGTGATAGGCTTTTCGGGCGTATTGGTCGCCATCGTCACAGCCTACTGCGGTCCGATAGTGTTTCTCGGCCTCGCCGTTCCTCACCTCTGCCGCGGCATTTTCCGCACTTCAAACCATGCGGTCATTCTACCCGCCTCCCTGCTGACGGGAGCGTCGCTCGCCCTGCTCTGCAATCTCATAGCGCGAATGCCCGGATTTGCCGGAGCTTTGCCTGTCAACTCGGTCACCGCGCTTGTAGGCGCGCCGGTGGTGATGTGGGTGTTGTTTAACAAACGTAAAGCCGAGATCTGAATATGTCACCCCGATCATCTATCATTATCTCTGACCTTTCGACCGGCTACAGCTCCGGGCGCCATGTCTCGACGGTGACCTCCGGCATCAATGCGTCGCTCATTCCCGGCGAGCTGACATGCCTGCTCGGCCCTAACGGAGCGGGAAAATCAACCCTGCTCAAAACCCTTTGCGGCTTTCTTCGCCCCCTTTCGGGAAATATCATCATAAACGGGCGCAACATCACCGAATATTCCGACCATGAGCTGGCAAAGGTGATAGGAGTGGTGTTGACCGAGCGAATACATATAGCCAACATGAGTGTAGACGAGCTTGTGGCGCTGGGCCGCAGCCCCTATACCGGTTTCTTCGGGCGTATGTCGCTCCACGATCGTAAAATCGTCGACGAGGCGATAAAGCGGGTAGGAATAGAAAACCTGCGCACCCGCATGATTCACACCCTAAGCGACGGTGAGCGACAGAAAACCATGATAGCCAAGGCGCTGGCTCAGGAAACACCGGTGATATTCCTCGACGAGCCGACGGCGTTTATCGACTATCCCGGCAAGGTAGAGATAATGCAGTTGTTAGCCCGGCTATGTCACGAAGGTGGAAAGACAGTTTTTCTGTCGACCCACGATGTTGAGCTGGCTCTGCAGATAGCCGACCGTATATGGCTCATCAACAAGGCCGAGGGCGTAAAGACAGGTTCACCCGAAGACCTCTCTCTGTCGGGCGACATGGCCCGATGTTTCCGACGTGAAGGAGTGAGATTCGATCCCGCCGCCGGTCAGTTTATGATCGACAACGTGTGCCGCGGTCATGTTAATATCAAGGGCTCGGGACTTCGCGCCGAGATGGTTGGCAAAGCCCTGAAGCGCCGGGGAATCTCGGTTGAGAATGAGAACCCGGCACAGGCGGTTATTGAAATTAACGAAGAAGCCTATCGCTTCGATGGCCGCGACTATAATGATATAGCTTCGATTGTGGCAGCCGTCAGCGCTTTTTTTGACGCGGAGCGCGAGAATTAGTGTGCCTGTCTCCCGATTTAGGAGCCGGTTTTCGGTCGGTCTTTTCGGCCCGCGCATATCCTCCACCCGGAAAGAGTTGGCTTATCAGATCGGGGCGCCCGATTCTTCTGAGAGAATTGATGATAGGTGTGCGATAGGCCTTGTCATACCAGAAGAAATATTGTCTTTGAGCCAGTTTCTGCTCCGGAGTCACCGCACAATATACCGGTTTGAGCGTATAGGGATGAACACCCGAATAATATATCTCGGAAGCTACCGTCATAGGTGTGGGAGTGAAATCCTGAACCTGCTCCAGATGAAGGTTGAGATGTTTGGTGGCCACGGCCAGCTCGGCCATATCTTCCTCGCGGCATGAGGGATGGGAGGAGATGAAATAGGGTATGAGCTGCTGTTTCATGCCATGTTTGGCGCATATCTCATAAAACTTGCCGGAGAAGGAGCGGTAGAGATCAAACGACGGTTTTCTCATCACCTCAAGCACATGATCGGCGGTATGCTCTGGCGCCACTTTCAGGCGGCCGCTGACATGGTTCACAATCAGCTCCTCGATATATTCCCGGTTGGCGCGATCAACTTTCGGATCATCGGTTGGGTGCATGGCGAGGTCATATCTCACACCACTGCCTATAAACGAGCGCTTCATGCCTGGAAGGGCATCGACCTCACGATAGATTTTCAGCAGAGGGGTATGATCGGTGTTGAGATTGGCGCAAGGTGAGGGGTGGAGACAGGACGGGCGCATGCATTTGGCACATATCGACTTATCCTTGCCGCTCATCGAATACATGTTGGCCGACGGCCCTCCGAGATCGGAGATGTAACCCTTGAAGTCGGGCATTTGAGTCACCTTGCGCGCCTCGTCGATAATGCTGCGGCGGGAGCGCGAGGCAATAAACTTGCCCTGATGGGCCGAGATAGTACAGAAAGCACATCCCCCGAAACAACCACGGTGCATGTTGACCGAATGTCTTATCATCTCATAGGCGGGAATTGTCTTACCTTTATAACGGGGATGAGGCATTCGGGTGAAAGGGAGGTCAAACGAGGCGTCGATCTCATCGGTGGTCATGGGTGGATACATAGGATTGACTTTCACCGCCCTCTTATCATCTACAAGCTGCCAGAGGGTTTTACCTCCGTCAATGCGGTTGCTCTGCTGCTCGATGTAACGGAAATTCTCAGCCTGAAACACCCGGTTTTTCATGCACTCCTCAAAGCTGTGGAGCAGTATGTTGGCATCATCCACTTTCACACGGCCTGACGCGGAGCCGAGCTGCGGCATCTCGGAGGGAGACACGATAATGGATGTCTGAGGCACGTCGGTTATCTCCGAGATTTTCTCGCCACTCTCCAATCGGCGTGCAATCTCCACCATCGGTTTCTCACCCATGCCATAGACAAGCATATCGGCCGGAGCATCAGCGAGATAACCGGGTCTCAGCCTATCCTCCCAGTAATCATAATGAGAAAGGCGGCGGAGCGAGGCTTCAATTCCGCCGAGCACTACCGGCACATCGGGATATAACTCTTTGAGAATACGGCTGTAGACAATGCCGGGATAGTCGGGTCGCGCGCCGTGACGTCCCCCGGGAGTATAAGCGTCGTCGCTTCGACGGCGCCGCGCGGCAGTATAATGGTTGACCATCGAGTCCATCGCGCCGGGCGAAACGCCGAAAAACAATCGCGGCGCTCCGAATTTCTTGAAATCGCGCAAATCATCCTGCCAGTTGGGCTGAGGCACGATAGCCACCTTATAGCCGTGAGCCTGAAGCACTCTTCCGATCACGGCCGCTCCAAACGAAGGGTGGTCAACGTATGCATCTCCCGAAAAAATCACCACGTCGGGACGATCCCATCCCAACCGCTCCATCTCCTTGACCGTGGAGGGAAGATAGAGCGAGGTGTCGCGCTGAGGGTCTTTGGCTATAGAGTTATGCGGATCGGTCATAATCTGTTGTCTCCGGAGTTATTTTTTGTCGGTCTTGCCGGCACGTTTCTGTTCAAGCAACTGCTCCATTTTCACAATCTCATCGCGCAGACGGGCAGCTTCGATAAATTCCATCTGTTTGGCAGCCTTTACCATTTCCTCTCTCATGCGGGTAATCGACCGCTCAAGTTCCTCGGGTGTCATAAGAGGTATAACGGGGTCAGCGGCAATATTTACCTTCTCGGTATATTCGCTCTCATACATCACCGGCTGCGGCTTGTCGTGGCGACGCTGACGGTCATTGCCCTTAACCACCGGAGCGGTATCCTCGCCGCGGTCAACGCCTATGATTCGCTGACGAGCTTTGACAATAGCTTTCGGAGTGATGCCGTGAGCCTCGTTATAGGCAAGCTGAATTGAGCGGCGACGCTCGGTCTCCTCAATAGTGAGACGCATGGAGTCGGTAATCTTGTCGGCATACATTATCACCATGCCGTTGAGATTTCGGGCCGCGCGGCCAACTGTCTGGGTCAGGGAGCGGTGTGAGCGCAGGAAACCCTCTTTATCGGCGTCAAGAATAGCCACAAGGCTTACTTCAGGCAGGTCGAGACCCTCGCGCAACAGGTTTACACCTATCAGCACGTCAAACACTCCGGCTCTCAGGTCGTCGAGTATTCTGATTCGGTCGAGAGTGTCAACATCGCTGTGAATATATGCGGCCTTGATTCTCAGCTTGGTCATATAGTCGTTAAGTTCCTCGGCCATGCGCTTGGTGAGCGTTGTTACCAGCACTCTCTCCCCTCTTTCTCTTCTCAGCTCGATCTCTTCAAGCAGATTATCGATCTGATTGAGCGTGGGGCGCACGGTAATCAGCGGGTCAAGCAGTCCGGTGGGTCGGATAATCTGCTCCACAATCACGCCCTCGCTCTCGGCAAGCTCAAAAGCCGCGGGGGTCGCGCTCACATAAATAACCTGATTGGCAAGCTGCTGCCACTCCTCAAATTTCAGGGGGCGGTTGTCGAGCGCCGCGTCGAGGCGGAAGCCATATTCCACAAGGTTAAGTTTGCGGGAGACGTCGCCGCCATACATTCCCCTCATCTGAGGAATTGTAACATGGCTTTCGTCGATGATGGTGAGAAAGTCATTGGGGAAATAGTCGAGCAGGCAGAAAGGTCGCATACCTTTTTCCCTGCCGTCGAAATATCGGGAATAGTTTTCGATACCGGGACAATGACCCACCTCCTTCATCATCTCCATGTCATAGTTCACTCTCTCCCTAAGGCGGGCTGCCTCGAGAGGCTTGCCTGCCATGTCGAGAGCTTCCGACTGGATGAAAAGGTCCATCGCTATCTTGGCGAGTGCGGTGCGCATACGCTCGGGCGACGTGACAAATAGATTGGCGGGGAATATCTTGAATGAATCCTGCTCACCGAGCGACCTCATATCGGAGGGATGGAAAGTGGAAATCGACTCGATCTCGTCGCCCCACATCACTATCCTTACTCCTATCGGCTCGTATGCGAGAAAAACATCGATAGTGTCACCCTTCACTCTGAATGTGCCGGGACTCCCCTCCTCCTCGCTGCGGCTGTAGAGGGCGTTGACAAGTTCACGCAACAGCTCGTTGCGCTGAATCCGGCGCCCAACATGAACGTTTATCACCGACGCGTTAAAATCCTCAGGATTACCCATACCGTAAAGACACGACACCGAGCTGACCACAATCACATCCTTGCGGCCTGAGAGCAGAGCCGAGGTAGTGGCCAGTCGCAACCGCTCGATCTCATCATTGATCATGAGATCTTTCTCGATATATTTGTCTATAGTGGGGATATAAGCCTCGGGCTGATAATAGTCGTAATAGCTCACGAAATATTGCACCGAGTTGTCGGGAAAAAAGCTTTTCATCTCACTATAGAGCTGAGCGGCAAGCGTTTTGTTATGGCTCAGGATAAGGGTGGGTTTGCCCACGCGCTCTATCACATTGGCCATCGTGAAAGTTTTGCCCGAGCCGGTGACGCCCAGCAAGGTCTGTGCGGGCACACCGTCTCTGACACCCTTCACCAGCTGGTCGATAGCCTGAGGCTGGTCGCCGGTGGCCTGATAGTCAGATTTGAGTTTAAAGTCCATTTTGCAAAGTTAGTCAATCTCCCGCTCATATACAAGCGCCCCGACACATTTCACCCTCGTGACAGATAGCTGTGGGCGCGAATATGGCGGAAAAGCTACATACTCCGCTCAATATTTGTCGAAAGGAAGTTATCAACAGGCACTATCGGTTTAACTTATTTTAACAATTCAAATTGCGGTATTTTTGTAATTTTGAGCCGTTTTTAACAAACTTTGAAAAGAATTTAACTTTTAACCCCTCTCCGGATTGCTTTAAAATCAATTCGGAAGTGAAGCTCCAATTCATCACACTTAGCAATGAGAATCAAGATACTTGTAATAGATGACGAAGAGGCATTGTGCGAGATCCTTAAATTCAACCTCGAGAAAGAAGGTTATGAGGTTGATTGTGCATATAGCGCGGAAGAAGCTCTCACGATGGATCTATCCGGTTATTCTCTTTTTATAGTTGATATTATGATGGAGACCCTCAGCGGTTTTGACTTTGCAAAACGCATACGCTGGGACGGTACCGCCACCGAAAACACCCCCATCATCTTCTGCTCTGCCCTCAACGGCGAGGATGACACCGTGATGGGTCTGAATATCGGCGCCGACGACTATATCACCAAGCCTTTTGTTGTAAGCGAGGTGCTGGCCAGGGTAAGAGCCGTGTTGCGTCGCTCACAGGCCTCCAAGCAGTGGGCCTATAATGTTTCGCAAAGCATTTACGAGCCCGACATAACATTCCACAACCTGCGAATTGACCGCAACGAAAAGCTCTGTTATCTCGAAGGCAAGGAACTCACCCTCACCCCCACCGAATACGACCTTCTTCTTTTCCTCCTCACCCACCGCAACCGCATTTACTCCAGAGAGGAAATTATCCGTCAGGTATGGTCGAAAGATGTGATTGTCACCAACCGCACCATCGACACCAATATAGCACGCTTAAGAAAGAAAATCGGAGAATACGGCAACAATATTGTCACACGTCTCGGTTTTGGCTATGGCTTTAAAGAAACGGTTTAGTTACAGGTGGAGACTTTTCATCCCTATCGCGCTGACGATGCTCGTCATCGTCTGCTCCCTTGCGTTCTATCACTATAACCGTGAGGTAAATTATCGTTCCGCAAATATCATCTCTCAGCTCAAACTCATAGCCAACCGCCTTATCGACGGATATGAGCAGGATCGTGACATCGATGGATATCTTGAGTTTTTCAAACGATATTACGAGAACAACAGCCTTGATGAGCTTATAGTAAAGATCTATGACTCAAATGACTCCTTGATCTATTCTCTCGGTGAGGAATATCTTGTTTCCCATACCGATAAAACAAAAAACATCCAGGAGTTTCAGACAACAAGCCTTGACGGCAACCTGACGGTCTATGCCGCCATGCCCAATACCACAACTTTTTCAAAGACCTTCTCGGCTGATACGTCTTTCTGGGTCATAATGTCGCTTTTTGTGTTAGCCACGCTGGTGTCGGCATTTATCTCTACGCGTCTGCTGTCGAGAAACGTTATTATGCTCAAGCAGTTTGCCGACTCTGTGAGCAGCAACAACACCGACAATATCACTATCCCGGAGTTTCCCCATGATGAGCTCGGCGACATTTCGCGACGCATAGTTCAGCTTTATAGATCACGCATTGACTCGGCAGCCCGATCCGAGCGCGACCATGCCGTGGCTCTTAACGCCATCAAGGAGAAAACCCTTGTGAAGAAACAGCTCACCAACAACATCAATCATGAGCTGAAAACTCCTATCGGTGTAATAAAAGGTTATATCGAGACCATTCTCGCCAATCCGGATATGGACGATGACACACGCACAAGGTTTCTTACACGCGCCTCGGAGAATATTGAGCGACTTGTGAGACTGCTCAGCGATGTTTCAGAGATAACCCGTCTTGAAGACGGAGGCCAGATACCGGTTGAGGATGTTGACTTCCACGAACTTGTATTCACCCTCGACAACGATATCATCGACGCCGGAATGGCCGGAGACATGACATTCTCCTATTCACTGCCGGCAAACTGCCATGTGAAAGGCAACGGCGGTCTTCTCAGCGGCATGTTGGCTAACCTTGTGAAAAATGCCGCCCTTCATTCAAAAGGCAAGAACATGGGTCTCAGACTCGTGGTTGAAACGCCCCGATTCTACACCTTTGCGTTCTATGATGATGGCGTGGGCGTCAATCCCCAGAACCTTTCAAGAATCTTTGAGCGATTCTATCGCGAGGATTCAGGCCGCTCACGAAAGGTGGGAGGCACCGGTCTGGGACTTCCTATCGTTAAAAACACCGTCGAAGCTCATGGCGGCACCATATCGGCTCATAACCGAAGCATGGGAGGACTTGAATTTATGTTTACCCTTCCGAAATGGGACCCCGAAGAGAGCATTTCAGACAACGATGACGAAAAAAACAAAGAAAATTGATATTGCAACAACATTGTAACATCACCGACACCTCAATGTGAAAACGTCATACTAACTTTGCAACGCAAACCGAAAGAAACACCGTTTCGACAGAGTTTGCGCCCTCGCTTAGTTAAAAGACCAATCTGCAATCAATCATTATATCATTGTCTGATTTCATAATGCAAGTTTGAACCGCATTAAATAGTAGTTTGTGAAATATTTTTAAGTACTATAAAACAGGCGTATGTCGCGAAGACAAACGCCTGTTTTCTTTTTAGCCCAGTAGTCTAATTAGACCGATTAGACTACTGGGATCAATGATGCTATGATCAGCTGTCGCGCTTCGACGAGCTCTTGATGCTGCGGGTTACATAATTGGTGAGGTAGACGGTAAAGAGCGGAAACATTATCATGCCACACACGGGAAGTGCCACTGCAATTATCTTGCCTGCTGCAGTGACAGGCGAGATGTCACACCCAACAGTGGTGATATACATGCAAGTCCACCACAGAGAAGTCCAATAGGAATTAATCTGAGGATTAACGGGATATTCGCGCTGAAAGAAAATCAGCGAACAGAAGTAGGTAATCATCAGAATAATCACGATATACGACATAAAGAGGCTCGTAATGGCATTTGACGAGAGATAGCCCATAACTATCGCCATAGCGAGAGCGCCTCGCGCCAGAGGAATAAATCTCACAAAGTAGAGCGCATCGGGAGTCAGCGTAATGCCGGTATGGTGGATTATATTAAGGTAGGGTATAGAGAGAAGCAGAAACAGCAGACGACCTCTAAAATATTTCCACTTGTCGTCGGCAAAGAAAAGCCCTACAAAAAAATCAAGAATAAAGAACATACACACCCAGAACTGAAAGTTCATATAAGAGGTGCTTTCCATAAATTCCACATTATTGAATGTGTCGATTGAAATCCACACAATCATCACCACCGAAAGCACCAACACAATGAAATTCATAATGTTGGTAATGTCGCGGCGAAATCTGAGCGCAAAGGATGAATTAGGTGTCATAGGTTGAAACGATTATGGTTTTATCTCTATAACACGCCCCCGCTTCACAAGGTTTTGCAAGCGGGGGCACTCTTATCATGATTCTTCGGGAGGATAACCTATCGAAAGAGCCACGATAAACTGACTTTCGTCGGAGACATTCAGAAGCCGTGTGAGTTTATGAACATCTACCGCCATACGTTCCACAATATTAATCGAATTAGCCGCACAATATAAATATGCATTCTGAGCCACGGCACCGGCATCGAGCGACGCCATCCTTATTATATTATCCCTGATAGTATTGTTGAGCTCGCAATCCGAGCCATGCATCATCGCTGCATTGGCAAAAATCGCAATATCAACAGGCGCTTGAGCCACGAAACTCTGAGTTCCGTCGGTACTGCGGTGATCGCCCTCAGCCACCGGCAGCAGCTTATGCTCGATCGGCTCATAGAGATAGACCGCCTCTTCGGTCATTACATATATCGATAAAGGATAGAAAGCCATTGCCGACGGCACAGTGCGACCGGGATGGGGATTATCCTTAGGTCGGTTTACACCATACATGGCCCACATAAGCTCGCTGAGATGTCGAAGCGACAGGGGCTGAGGTGAAAACTCCCTTGATGAATGACGCAGAGCGATAGCCTGTTTAAGCGTGAAACCCTCGTCATAGGGCTTCGGTGAAACGAGTTTCAGTGGATTTATAGTTTTTGACATGGCGTATAGTGAGATTAGATTTTTAGATTAAGTAACTGAATTAGTATATAATAAAACGCAGCCCGTTGACAGGAGTTCATAGTCAGGGAAAAATTTTTCAAAAAAAATCCTCAAATTATTTGGTGGGTATAAAAAGAGTGCATACCTTTGCAGTGTACTATTATACTAATACACTATGATTACTATTAACAACCTCACTTTTCACTACGGCCGCTTCACCAAAGAGGTGTTGCGTGACATCAACCTCACTATCGGGGAAGGTGGCATTTACGGTCTGTTGGGACCCAACGGCGCCGGAAAGTCAACACTTCTCTATCTTCTTTCGGGATTGCTGACTCCCTCATCGGGCAGCATTACCGTCAACGGTCATAATCCCCGCAACCGCGAAGTAGCGTTTCTCGACGACATCTTCCTGGTGCCTGAAGAATTTACCCTCCCCTCCGTCACCTTAGACAGCTTCATCGAGGTAAACGCTCCTTTCTATCCTAAATTTGACAAAAACGCTATGCTTCGCTCTCTTGAAATCTTCGGCATGGGAAGCGACATTCATCTCGGGCGCCTGTCGATGGGTCAGAAAAAGAGAGTCTTCATGAGCTTCGCGCTCGCATGCAACACCTCGATTCTTCTGCTCGACGAGCCTACCAACGGACTCGACATTCCCGGCAAGCGACTCTTCCGTCAGGCTATTATCGAAAATATGTCAGACGACCGCATTATTATCATCTCCACCCATCAGGTGCTTGACATCGAGAAGATTCTCGACCATGTGATAATAACACGCGACAGCGGAGTGAAACTCGACGAAAGAATCTCCGATATCACCGCCAAACTCAGATTCCGCTTCACCGACAACCGTCAGGAGATTGACAGCGCCCTGATGTCGCTCCCCGCTCCCGCCGCCGCGAACATTGTGGAGATAGCCGCGCCCGGCGCCAGAGGCGAAACCGACCTCAACCTCGAATCTCTTTTTGAAGTGACAATGGAGAGACCCGATGTTATTGAACAACTTTTCAATAAAACTCAATCTTAACCCCTCATGACTCACACCGATATGTCTATCATCAATAATACTTCGGACAACTTCCAGCTTCAGTATAAAAAGGAGCTCACCGAGCTGAAATCAACCCTCGTGATGTCACTCATAGGTTGTGTGGCAATGGCTACTCTATCAGGCTTTCTGGCCGGAACTATAGGTCTCAACTCTACCGGAATAATGCTCTATATTCCCTGTTGCGCTCTCGCCCTCTGCATTGCCGCTTCGATGATGTTCGGCCCGCTCAAACGCAAAACCGACACGATCGCCATGCTCATGACCCCTTCGAGCATGAAAGCAAAATTCATGGTAAGATGGCTGGCGGTTGTACCCGCCCTGATCATAACTCTCTTTCTCGGTGGATTTATATTTGAATTGTTCAGAATGATGGCCCAGGCGCTCTATCATGATCACTCACAATTCATAGTCCCCTATTTCGGCATGATCAAAGAATATTTCAGCGAAGGCGAAACGCCGATAATATGGAGCATGATATTCTTAGCAATCACCTATATAGGATTTTCACAGAGTCTTTACATGATCGGTGGCGTAGTATGGCCGCGTCTCTCGTTTCTCAAAACCATGCTTGCCCTATGGGGTGTGCAGGTAGCTCTCCAGATCATCACCTTCCCGCTTATGCAACCTGTTATCATTCCGTTTTTACAGAACATCCTTACATCTATATCCACGCCTGACTCCGTATTATTATGGATAAATGGAACGACAGTAATGATGTTAGGACTCACGGCACTATGCTGGTGGATCAGCTACCGCCTGTTTACCAAAGTTGATATTAACCGCTTTTCCTCACGCAAATGAATTTCAGAGACAACCAGCCTATCTATCTGCAGATAGCCGAAAAAATATGCGACGACATTCTCGCCGGCATCTATCTGGCCGACCAGCGACTCCCCTCGGTGAGGGAATACGGGGTTAAAGCATTGGTCAACTCAAACACTGTCATGAGAACCTACGACCACCTCCAGTCGCATGGCATAATTTTCAACCGCAGAGGCATAGGGTTTTATGTATCGCCCGACGCCGTTGAAAAAATCCTCGCCACCCGACGCGATGTCTTTATGAAAGATGAGTTGCCCTATCTCTTTTCAAGGCTTAAATCGCTTGGAATCACCACCGCTCAACTCTCCAAACTATATGATGATTATCTTATGTCGTGTAATGGCAGTAAATCTCCTCGGGATATGATTGATTGATTCACGAGCTAATAACCACGACGGGATATGTAGGTCTCCACTCCGAACGGTCTTTATGACTATCGGGGTGGAGATTTTTTCTACAAATATTATCAGATTAAGGATTTAGGTTTGGTGGCCTGAAATTCTTTAAGATAGATCGGCGTGGAATAGGCCACGTCGATAAAATCACGTCTCATCCACGCTCTTTCGCTCAGAGCTATCATGTCGGCGGCAAGAGGAGTCACCCCATCGATCCATACAGCTCCGGGCAATACTCCTTCGAGAACGGAGCGCGACTTGTCACTGCCGTCGCCGAAAAGAGCTATCGTCTGACCCTCGGAGGCAAGACCGGCATAACTGCCGGCATCGAGAATAAGAGGGGCGGGGGCCATCACAGGCGACAGATCAAGATTATAAACCGCGGTATAGACTTCCATGCGGCGCGCATCGATCATTGGCACAAACAGCGGCATCGGAACATCGGGATCGTCGGGGATAAGCTCGGGATGATTAAACATCACTCCGGTGGTCATAACCTCAAGCGTCGACAATCCGATAAGCGGAATATTAATAGCGTAAGCAAGTCCTTTGGCTTCAGACAACCCGATTCTCAGGCCGGTATATGAACCCGGGCCGAGGGTCACAGCCACGGCGTCGAGTTTCATCTCATGGTCGGAGAGATGATCAAGACAATCCTTGATAAAATCGCTCAGCAAAGCCGCATGACTTGAAGGCTGAAATTCGGCCCGCTGCATAATCACCATTCCTTCAGCAGCAAGAGCCACCGAACACACCGAGGTAGAGGTATCGATATTAAGTATGTTGGCCATGAAAGTTGTCAGGAAATGAAAAATTTTTGTGCAAAGTTAAGGCTTTTTGACGGTAAAAGAGTAATTTTGTGATAAATTACCTCAAACAAACAGCTATGTTACTGTCAATGACCGGCTTTGGCCGCGCAGTTCTTGAACTGCCCAAGTGTAAGCTCACCGTTGAAATCAAGTCGCTTAACTCAAAGCAGCTTGATGTATCGATGCGCATACCCCCGATCTATCGTGAGAAAGAACTTGAGATACGCACTCTGCTGTCGTCACGGCTGGAGCGCGGCAAGGTTGATCTGACCGTTTATCGCGAAAGCACCGGCGTTGATGATTCCGTGAAGCTCAATGTGGCAGCGCTGGCCGGATATAAGGCTCAGATTTCCGAAGCCTCGCGTCAGCTCGGCATTCCCGAGCCTGAGGATTGGTTTGCCGTTTTGATGAGATTTCCCGACGTGATTCATTCAGAAGCCGCTCCCACACTCAACGAAAGCGAATCTGAAGGATTGCTCAAGGCTTGTAACGAGGCCATAGATGCCCTCACCGATTTCAGAGCTACCGAAGGGGCGCGTCTCAACGAATTTTTCGCCAAGCGACTCGACACCATCAGCGAGCTGCTCGACATGGTGCCCCGCTATGAAACAGAGCGCGTGGCCCGCATAAGCGCCCGCATAGAGGAAAATCTCAGCAAAGTGCCGGTGGCCGAATATGATCGCGGCCGTCTCGAGCAGGAGATGATCTATTATATAGAGAAACTCGACATCAACGAGGAGAAACAGCGCCTCGCCCAACACATACGCTATTTTGCCGAGACCATGAACGGCAAGGCGAGCCAGGGCAAGAAGCTTGGCTTCATAACACAGGAGATGGGACGAGAAATCAACACCCTCGGTTCGAAGAGCAACCATGCCGAGCTTCAAAGAATAGTCGTGAAGATGAAAGACGAGCTCGAGCAGATCAAAGAGCAGGTGCTCAACGTGATGTAATCCCCTCCCCTCCACAATACCCCTATCTGTTCCACCATGAAACAAGGCAAAGTAATCATTATCTCTGCTCCTTCGGGCTGCGGAAAGTCAACCATCATTCAGGCTCTTTTCAAACTCGGAGACATTCAGATGGAGTTTTCGGTGTCGGCCACCAACCGCGCTCCCCGCGCCGGCGAAACCGACGGCGTGAGCTATCATTTTCTCACCGACGAGGCATTCCGTCGCGCTATTGCCAACAATGAGTTTGTGGAATATGAAGAGGTGTATCCCGGCAGGTATTACGGCACACTGCGCAGCGAACTTGACAACCGCACCGCTGCCGGGCGCAACGTGATTCTCGACATAGATGTGAAAGGTGGCGTAAATGTCAAGAAAATGCTCGGCGAAAATGCCGTGTCGATTTTCATAATGCCCCCATCGGTCGAGGAACTGAGGCGAAGACTCGTAGGCCGAGCAACCGACTCGCCCGAAGCTATTGAAGAGAGAGTCGGAAAAGCCGAATATGAAATCGGGTTTTCAAAAGAGTTTGACCATGTGGTGGTGAACGACGATCTCGACAAAGCCATTACCGAGACACACGACATAATAGCAAATTTTATCGGAAAATGAGTCGCGACAGCGCCGGCTCTCAAAAAAGAATCGCACTTTTCGGAGGGTCATTCTGCCCCGTTCATAATGGCCACCTGATGTTAGGCTCATGGTTAGCCCGCTTCTCGGGCATAGCCGACGAGGTGTGGTTTGTGCTGTCGGCCCACAATCCGCTCAAAGCCGATGTGACTTATCTTCTTTCCGACTCCGAGCGCCTCGAGCTGCTGAAAATCGCAACTGAGGGAGATACACTCCTGAAAGTCTGCGACATCGAGTTAAAGATGCCGCGGCCAAGCTACACGATCAACACTCTCGATTATCTTTCGGAAGCTTATCCGCAATATCAGTTTAAATGGGTTGTCGGCGCCGACAACTGGCTGGAATTCGAAAAATGGAAAGACTACCACCGTATTATCAATGACTATGGTGTGATAGTTTATCCACGCCCGGGCTATGAAGTTAACACCGCAGAGCTGCCCGCAGGAGTAGAATGGGCCGACGCCCCTCAGGTTGACCTGTCGTCAACATTCATTAGGCGCGGGTTGGCCGAAGGCAAAAACATGAAAGCCTTTCTCCCCGCCGGGGTATGGACCCGGCTGAAAGATTTTTCAAGCAGGAGAGATGAGATTAAGCGTTGATCTTCTGCATCTCAACGAGCCTTGAATAGTGGCCGTGGGCGGCGATCAGCTCCTCATGTGTGCCCCGCTCCACAATACGGCCTTCATGAACCACACAGATCATATCGGCATTGCGGATAGTTGAGAGTCGATGTGCTATCACCAGAGTCGTTCTGTCGGCCATAAGACGCTCCAGTGCCTGCTGAACCTGCAGCTCACTCTCCGAATCAAGAGCCGAGGTAGCCTCGTCAAGAATAAGTATCGGAGGATTTTTAAGCACCGCCCTCGCAATCGAAAGGCGCTGACGCTGGCCACCGCTAAGTCGACACCCACGGTCACCGATAAGGGTATCATAGCCCTGTTCGGTATCCATTATAAACTCATGAGCGTTGGCAATACGCGCGGCGGCCTCAACCTGCTCGCGGGTGGCATTTTCAACTCCGAATGTTATATTATTGAGTATCGTATCGTTAAATAATATGGCCTCCTGATTGACATTGCCCATGAGATCGCGCAGTTCTCTTACAGGCATACGCCTGATGTCGACACCGTCGATGGTAATCGAGCCGGAATCAACGTCATAGAATCTCGGCAACAGGTCTGCAAGTGTTGATTTGCCGCTACCGCTCTGCCCCACAAGAGCCACCGTTTTGCCGGCAGGTATGTCAAACGACACGCTGTCGACAACATTGCGCTCCTTATCATAGGAGAATGTCACATCGCGAAACTCCACCTTGCCGCTCTTGCGATCGGGACTTACAGCTCCGTTTTCAGGATCCTTGATCGGATTGTCGGCCTTGAGTATGCGGTCGACACGCTCCATCGAGGCCATGCCCTTTTGAATGGCGTAGACAGCCTTCGACAGCTCTTTGGCGGGATTGATTATGTTATAGAAAATAATCATATAGTAGATGAAGCTCTGAGCCTTGATCGACGACACACCATTGAATATCAATGTGCCGCCAAACCACAACACGATAGCTATGGTCAGAGTGCCGAGAAATTCGCTCATAGGATGAGCGAGAGCCTGACGGCGCGCCACACGATTGGATATGCGGAAGAATCGTTGAGTGCCTTTTTCAAATCTCTCGGTCATTTTGCCTTCGGCAGTGAAAGCCTTGATGATACGCAATCCGCCGAGAGTTTCTTCGATGTCGCTCATAATCACGCCCCACTGCTGTTGCCCTTCGAGCGAGGTACGCTTCAGACGTTTGCCGACCTTGCCCATAGCCATACCGGCAATCGGCAGAAGCACCAGCACAAAAATAGTCAGCTGCCAGCTCACGGCAATCATCATCGCGAGACACACTATTATCATCACAGGGTTTTTAAACAGCATGTCGAGCGAGGCCATTATCGAGGTTTCGATCTCAGCCACATCGCCGCTCATGCGTGCCATAACGTCACCCTTCCGCTCGGAGGTGAAGAAACCTATCGGGAGGCTCAATATCTTGCGGTAGAGGCAATTTCTTATATCCCTCACCACTCCCGACCGGATTGGCACCATATAATAGGAGCTGAGGTAGGTGGCACCGGTCTTTAGCGCCGTCATGACCACGAGCGCCGCCGCAAGAAGAGCCAGCGCGGTGCTCTGACCCCATGTAGTGATAGCCTCCTGAATGTAATAGTAGAAGTTGTTGACCACAACATCCTTGATATTACCACTGTCAAAGGGCATGAGCTGATAGTCAGGTTCGCGAAGCTGAAACAGCATTTCGAGAATCGGAATAACAAGCGCGAATGAAAGGAGCGTAAGAATCGCCGCCAACACATTAAATATAATGTTGAGCGCAAGATATTTTTTATAAGGAGGCACAAATCGCCTCAGAAGGTTCCAAAAATCTCCCATAATGGTTGCAAAGATACACATAATAATTCAATCGGTGAACACGCAATTGACTCTGCGTGAGAGCTTGGGAAACGACTTTAGGATTTTAACATAATTTAATACTTTGTCATTTGTCAATCATTCAGCCCTAATTTTAGAGAAATTTGACATATCGCGATAGCATTAAGGATATTTTAAGTTAAAATAAATATAGAAAC
>JAIDXU010000220.1 GCA_029058455.1 Paramuribaculum sp. | reverse complement strand
GAATATACTCCGCTCAAAGAGGTGTTTACCAACAATGAATCCATAAGCATCTTGCTCGATAATATTTCACAGATCGACAGTCAGGAAACCAAACTTAATCAGGAAATTGACCTGAAGCGAAAGCTCATCTCCTCACAACTGCAACCCGAGAGAGAAAAAATCGCCTCCGAACTCCAAAATCTTCAATCACTTGTCGGGAAAATGCTTGAGGAGTCTCAAACGCTCTCCCGACAGCTTGAAAAAGCCGGGCTGCCACAGCTCAGAGCCAAAAAAGAAGCTGCCGCCGACCATATACGTCTACTTGACAAGACTCTCGACGCCCTCAACAGGCTGGCTGAAAACACCCGACGACATCAAGAGGAGGCTGAGGCGATCGAAAGCGAAACCCATGAACTTGAAAAAATACGCGCCGAAGCTGAGGCAAATAAACCACTTTTAGCCGAAGCCATAACAGTGTGTCGTGAGCGAAAAGCCTTTCTCAACTCAATACAGCTCACCGTCAACGACATCACACGCCAACTCAGAGCCTCGCTCAAAGTCGGGGAGGAATGTCCGGTGTGCGGCTCGACAGTTACACATATCCACACCGATGAGAGCCATTTTAACCTAATGGTCGAAAATGCCGCCAAATCTCTCGAAGAAGCCGAAACAAACCGCGACACTATCACGCGTCGCCTTGACCAACTGACCGCCACAGCCAATCAGCTTGAAAAAAATCTCACACAGCGCTGCGATAGATTTCATGCTGACAAATCGGTCGAAACAGCCTCTAAAGAATTTGAAGCGGCCTGCCTTGGCTGCGGGCTCAAGGCCGCAACCACAACTCCCGACCTGATTGCCTCGCTAACAACACAATATAACGCCGAAATATCCCTGCTCAACAAAGAAGTCGCCGATGGTGAAGCCATTGACACACGGCTTAAAGAAATCATCGGCCGATATGAAACCGCCGGCAAGAAAAAAGACCTTTGCGTCACCTCGCTTGCAAACGCCGACCACCAACTCAACGAGGCCAATTCGAAAATCTCTGCAGCTCTGCGACTGATTGACGACAACCGACTCCGACGCGCCGACAATCTGCTGAAAGTTAAAAACTATCTCGGTTCAACATCATGGAACACTGACCCCGACACTCAGCCCCAATTGCTAAAACAGCTCATCAACAAAGCTACCGACACCTATAATAATATATATAGTAAGCTTGAGGAACTTAATGGCAAGCTTACCGAGGCTCGCAATCTCAGGGATATTCTCAGCCCTACTCTTACCGGAATACTCGCCGAACGCCCCGAGTGGGCGATGACTCCACACCCGGCTCCTCAACCTTTGCCCGACATCAAGGATAAAGGAATTGAGATTTACCGCACCCTCACGGCGGCAAACGCCTTTATAGAAACCCACACCACCCTGCTCAACCGCAATCGTCAAATCATTGACAGGTTCATAGAACTCAACCCCGATTTCTCCATCAGCCTGCTCGAGTCGCTTGCTTCAATGTCCGATAGCCAGCTCTCCGACCTCCATAATGAGATCAAAGACACACTCGCCTCACACGAATCGGCTAAAATAACTCTCGCCTCGGCCACAACTCAACTCAGCGACCACAAAGCGCTCTATCCCGACATTGCGCCCGAGAGTTGCGACCCCCAAATCATAAACGATAGGATAGCTCAGGCCGATGCCACTATCAAAACCCTCAGTGAACAGGCGGGAGCTATCGGCGAAAAGCTTAAACAGGATCAACTCAAACAACAGGAGATGAAAGCACTCGTCGAGTCAGCCGAACTATGCCGGCAAGAATATACGCGTTGGAACCGTCTTGACCGTATGATCGGCGATGCCACCGGCTCTAAATTCAAGCGTGTGGCCCAAAGTTATGTGCTTGCCTCTCTCATCAACGCCGCCAACAGTTATATGCATTCCCTCTCTCCCCGCTACTCCCTTGCGGTGGAGCCGGGCACATTTCTAATCTCCATCATCGATGCCTATCAGAGCGGTGCCCGCCGCGCCACATCGACTATCTCCGGCGGCGAGAGCTTTCTTGTTTCGCTCGCGCTGGCGCTGGCTTTGAGCGACATCTCGCGCAATCTTGACGTCAACCTGCTGTTTATCGACGAAGGTTTCGGCACACTCAGCGGTGAGCCCCTTCAAAGAGCCGTTGAGACTTTGCGGTCACTCCACACCTCGGCGCGCCGTCGCGTGGGCATTATCAGCCACATCGAGGAGCTCAGAGAGCGTATTCCGGTGCAAATCAACGTAAAAATGCAGCCCGGCACCTCTCATGCCGACATCTCCGTCACCCGTTTGTGAGGCAAATATCATTTTTCATCAAAAAGTAACAGATATTTTTGTAGATTGAATATATGATTATTAACTTCGCGACATTAACTATTGTCTTGACTGATGATGAAAGTATTATATCTGACAAACAAGGAAGTGCCTTATCGGGTAGCATTTTTCAATCTGCTGTCGCATGACACAGACTTGGAAGTTGTATATGACACCCGCGACTCCGGTAATCGCAACAAAGAGTGGGCCAAAAGCATACCGGCCACCGACGGATTAAAGGTCTCATTTCTCCCCGGCAACAAACTTGTGC
>JAIDXU010000022.1 GCA_029058455.1 Paramuribaculum sp. | reverse complement strand
CAGCTTCGCAGGCGTCGGAAATTTCTCCGAGGGTGGCTCTCAGGCCGGCTGCCTTAACAGCGAGGTCGAGCAGGTTGCCCTCTTTGGTGCGTACACATTCGGTGATGGCGGCGAGAGCTTCTTTTACTTTCTCTTCGTCGCGGTGACCCTTCACCTCGTTGAGACGCTCGATCTGCTCCTTGCGCACCTCGGTATTGTCGATTTCGAGGATGTCGATAGGATCTTCATGGTCGAGACGATATTTGTTGATACCCACGATGGTCTGACGGCCTGAGTCGATACGGGCCTGAGTGCGAGCGGCGGCTTCTTCGATGCGGAGTTTGGGAAGACCGGTCTCGATAGCTTTGGCCATGCCGCCGAGCTTCTCGATTTCCTGAATGTGAGCCCAGGCGCGGTGAGCGATTTCATGAGTGAGGCTTTCAACATAGTAGCTGCCGGCCCAGGGATCTACCTGTTTGGTGATCATTGTCTCCTCCTGAATGTAGATCTGGGTATTGCGGGCAATACGGGCAGAGAAGTCGGTGGGGAGGGCGATAGCTTCGTCGAGCGCGTTGGTATGGAGCGACTGTGTGTGACCGAGAGCGGCACCCATAGCCTCGATACATGTGCGGCCTACGTTGTTGAAAGGATCCTGCTCGGTGAGCGACCAACCGGATGTCTGTGAGTGTGTGCGCAGAGCCAGTGATTTGGGGTTCTTGGGATTGAACTGAGAAACGATCTTGGCCCAGAGCATACGGGCGGCTCTCATCTTGGCGATCTCCATAAAGAAGTTCATGCCGATAGCCCAGAAGAATGAGAGACGGGGAGCGAAAGCGTCGATGTCGAGGCCGGCATTGACACCTGCGCGGAGATATTCAAGACCGTCGGCAAGAGTATAGGCCAGCTCGATGTCGCATGTTGCGCCGGCTTCCTGCATGTGGTAGCCCGAAATCGAAATCGAGTTGAATTTGGGCATGTTCTGCGAGGTATATTCGAAGATATCGGCGATAATGCGCATCGAGAATTCCGGCGGATAGATATAGGTGTTTCTCACCATAAACTCCTTGAGGATGTCGTTCTGGATTGTACCTGCCATTTCCTCAAGTTTGGCGCCCTGCTCAAGACCGGCGTTGATATAGAAAGCCAGCACGGGAAGCACGGCACCGTTCATGGTCATAGATACCGACATCTTGTTGAGGGGTATGCCGTCGAACAGCACCTTCATATCCTCGATCGAGCAGATTGATACACCTGCTTTACCTACGTCGCCTACTACACGCTCGTGGTCGGCGTCATAGCCGCGGTGTGTGGCAAGGTCAAAGGCCACTGAAAGGCCTTTCTGACCGGAAGCAAGGTTGCGGCGGTAGAAGGCGTTTGACTCGGCGGCGGTGGAGAATCCGGCATACTGACGGATGGTCCAGGGGCGGAGAGGATACATGGCACTATACGGGCCGCGGAGGAAAGGAGGCAGACCGGACACATAGTTGAGGTGTTCCATGCCCTCAAGATCCTCTTTAGTATAGATGGGTTTCACGGAAATGCGCTCGGGGGTGAGCCATTCCTCGCCTGTGGCGACAGCGGCGGCAGTCTTGCCGAAAGCGTCGCTCACTATATCGATATTTTTAAAATCAGGTCTCATTGATTTGATGTTTTCTAACGAGGGGAAAGGTTGATTATTTGAGAAGACGGGCATTAAAATCTTTCAGTGTGTCGAGCACGTTGACCTTCACATGAATGAAGTCTTTAATGCCTACGGCTTTAAGCTCTTCGCTACATGCGGGAGCACCTGCCACTACAAACTCGGCCTTTCCGTCGAGAAGTTTGAAGGCTTCGGGAGCGAGGGTGGCATATTCGTCATCGCTCGAGCAGAGCACCACTACATCGGCTTTCTTTTCGAGGGCGGCATTTATACCGTCGGCCACTGTGTCAAAGCCGAGGTTGTCGATGATCTCATAGCCGGCACATCCGAAGAAGTTGGTTGAGAACTGAGCTCTGGCAAGGCGCATGGCGAGGTTGCCGATAGTGAGCATGAACACTTTGGGACGGTTGGCGGCTCTTTCTGTTGCGAGACGGAGAGCTTCGAAATCGCTGGCTGCGCGTGAAGTGGGGAGTGAATCAACACCACCTTCAGCATTTTCGTGCTTGCAACCGCAGCTGCAACCTGTTGTCTCGATCTTTTCAGCAGCCATTTCGTTGATGTTAGGATACTGGTTGGTGC
>JAIDXU010000219.1 GCA_029058455.1 Paramuribaculum sp. | reverse complement strand
TAGAATCACGGTGCGCACCGGCAAGTCGATGAAGTCGTTGCCTGTGGTGATAAACACACTTATGCCGTATAATATTATTGCTGCGATAACATAACCTACGATTTTGCCTACCGGATATGGAATGGGATTTTTGACCTTGCCGACAAAATAGCTGGCAAGCATCATTACGCCATAGCATGTGAAGGCCGCCCATGCGCAACCCATATATCCGATTTTAGGAACAAGCAGGAAGTTGAGCGAGAGTGTTACCGCCAGGCCGAGCAGGGAGAACCATGTGCCCCAGATAGTTTTGTCGGTGAGCTTATACCACAGCGAAAGATTGAAAAACACTCCGAAGAAAAACTCGGCGATCATTACAATCGGCACAATCTTGAGTCCGGAATAATAATCCGGTGGAATGAGCCTGCGCACAATGTTGAGATAGAACATCACACCGAGAAATATCACCATCGAGAATATCACAAAATATTTCATGGCGTCGCTATAGGCCTTGTTCTTGCTCGCTCCGGCATTTTTATTCTGTGAGAATATAAACGGCTCGTAGGCGAAACGGAATGCCTGAATAAACATCACCATAACGATAGCGATCTTATAGTTGGCGCCATAGATAGCTTCCTGAGCCATTGCGTCGGCTTTGTCAGCTATGAGGTCGGGAAGCATGATTTTGTCGATGGTCTGATTCATTATACCGGCGATACCGAGTATAAGGAGAGGAAAGGAATATACAATCATCTCTTTCCATAGAGTGAAGTTGAATCTCCATTTAAAGATTTTCAACTCAGGCCATAGTAAGAGCAAAACGGCTCCTGAACTTATGAGGTTGCTGACGAATACATAGCCTATGCTATATTCGGGATTATAGAACCAGCTGATAGTCTGCGGAAACTTTTCCCACAATAGAGGGCATAGCAGTATGAAAAACAGATTGAAACCGATATTGAGGGCAATACTGACAAGCTTGAGCGCGGCAAATCTCACCGGCCGGTGTTTCAGTCGAAGGTAGCAGAACGGAATCGAGGTAAAGGCATCGATTGCGAGTACGGCAGCCATTATGATGATAAACGATCGGTGGTCAGCGCAATGCAACGACGATGAAACCGGATTGATAAACAGCAGAATCAGAATGAAAAAAAGCAGTGAGGTCGTTCCAAGCGATAACAGACTTGTGGAATAAACCTCATTTACATCCTTATATCGCTCATGGTTGGTAAATCTGAAGAATCCCGTCTCCATGCCATAGATCAATATTATGAGCAAAAGAGCGGTGAAACTGTAGATATATGTCATCAGACCATATTCTGCCTGAGGAAAGAGGTAGGTGTAGAGCGGCACAAGACACCAGTTTAGAAACCGGCCTATAATACTGCTGATACCGTAGATTACCGTATCTTTAGCGAGACTTTTGATTGCACCCATAATTAAAGGTAATAAAGATTCAGAATAAGGAGCCTGTGTCGGAGCGTGCTCCGCCGAGGTGCATATAAGCGAGGTCGGTCACTTCTCTGCCACGCGGAGTGCGGTTTATGAAGCCTTCTTTGATAAGGAAAGGTTCATAAACTTCTTCGATGGTGCCTGCATCTTCACCGAGTGCGGTAGCGATGGTGTTAAGACCCACAGGTCCTCCTTTGAATTTTGTGATTATTGTGCGGAGAATCTTGTTGTCGACTTCATCGAGGCCGTAGCGGTCGATTTTCAGAGCCTCGAGAGCATAGCGGGCTATCTCGATGTCGATGTGTCCCGAGCCTTTGACCTGCGCGAAATCCCTTACTCTGCGGAGCAGGGCGTTGGCAATACGGGGAGTGCCGCGCGAACGCATGGCGATTTCATGGGCCGCCTCTCCGCTGCATTTCACGTTAAGCAATCCCGCCGAGCGTATCACAATCCTTTCGAGCACCTCATGGTCGTAGTATTCGAGTGAACAGTTGATACCGAAGCGGGCACGCATAGGAGATGTGAGCAGACCGCTGCGGGTGGTGGCGCCAATGAGAGTGAAAGGGGAGAGCGTGAGCTGAACCGAGCGCGCTCCGGGACCTTTGTCGATCATTATGTCGATTTTATAATCCTCCATAGCGGGATAGAGATATTCTTCCACTACGGGCGAAAGGCGGTGAATTTCGTCGATAAACAACACATCGTTTTCGTTGAGCGATGTGAGGATGCCGGCAAGATCGCCCGGTTTGTCGAGCAC
>JAIDXU010000218.1 GCA_029058455.1 Paramuribaculum sp. | reverse complement strand
CGCCACATTGCCGCCGGCTGTTTGGAACGCTATTGAGCCTTAGATTTCTTCAGATGATAGAATAAGCCGCATAGACCTGTTTGAGAAAACAAGCTATGCGGCTTGGCTGATTTCTAAGAATAAGGTAATTTAAACCTCGAGGTCGGAATTGATCACCTCATGCCAGGGGAGACCCTGTTTGCCGAGCTGCTCCATGAAAGGATCGGGATCGAATTCCTCTACGTTCCACACTCCGGGGCGTTTCCACTTGCCGGTGAGACACATCATCGCGCCGATCATGGCGGGCACACCGGTAGTGTAGCTCACGGCCTGCATACCGGTTTCGCGATAAGCCTCCTCGTGGCTGCAATTATTATAGATATAATATGTGAGGGGCTTGCCATCCTTGTCAAGGCCGGCTATGCGACAGCCGATAGAGGTTTCGCCGTGATAGTTCTCGCCGAGATCCTGAGGATTGGGAAGCACGGCCTTAAGGAACTGGAGGGGCACGATCTTGGTGCCGTTATAATCTATTTCGTCGATACGGGCCATGCCTATATTCTGAATCACACGCAGATGGGTGAGATATTCCTGACCGAAAGTCATCCAGAAACGGGCGCGACGGATAGAGGGGAAGTTCTTCACAAGGCTTTCAAGTTCCTCGTGATAGAGCAGATAGCTCTCTCTCGGGCCGATGTTGGGATAGGTGAGTGGCTTGTGTATTTCAAGAGGTCCGGTAGTTATCCATTCGCCATCCTGATAGTAACGGCCGTTTTGGGTAATTTCGCGGATATTGATTTCGGGATTGAAATTGGTGGCGAATGCCTTGCCGTGGTTGCCGGCATTGCAGTCAACAATATCGAGAGTGGTCATCTCGCTGAAATAATGCTTGGCGGCATAGGCGGTAAACACGCCGCTCACTCCGGGGTCGAAACCGCAGCCGAGAATGGCGGTAAGACCAGCTTTCTCAAATTTCTCACGATAGGCCCACTGCCATGAATACTCGAAGTGAGCCTCATCTCTCGGCTCATAGTTTGCGGTGTCGAGATAGTTCACGCCACACTCAAGACAGGCATCCATGATAGTGAGATCCTGATAGGGAAGAGCCACGTTGATAACCAGTTCGGGTTTGTGACGGTTGAACAGTTCCACAAGCTGCTCCACAGAGTCGGCATCAACACTGTCGGTTGTGATACGGTCGGAACCGATAGCCTTTTTCACTGCGTCACACTTTGAGCGTGTGCGTGAGGCCAATACAATTTCGGTAAACACTTCAGGATTGGCGGCGCACTTATAGGCCACCACGGTGCCCACACCTCCGGCTCCGATAATCAAAACTTTTGCCATTTCTTATATCTTGAATTTCATGGTTTGGGTTAAACATATTTCTCGGGCATTGTCTCTCTGCCCGATGTGGGTGCAAATATAACCAAAAATCGCGACATCACCCCTCCCCTCCCCCAATAATTATCATTCTCACCTCAACCTCCCCGATATAATATAAACGATAGCCTTCTCAACATAGCACATCACTGAGCATTGAAAATCAAATCTCAACAAAAACACATGGTAATCGAGAGCAGCCACGCCCTTCGTTTAAGGTCACAAATTGTGACTTTAAACAGTTCTCCTTTTTCACTTAAGCGACTCAATACGCACAGGTATTGGTAACCTGTCACAATTCGTGACCGGCTTATTGGACTGAGAATTTGCTTGTGACTTTTCCATATCGCAAAGAATGATAAATTGGCAACGCCCTATCTATCAAGGTTGTTTCATAATAATCACTTTTTAGATGAGTGCCGAATACGTTGAATTTTCTTATTTTTATTATCATACATATATGGCGACTCAGGCAACTCCGGCAGCAGAGACTCCCAGTTCTCACCTAATCCTATAACTCTCAGTAATCTCATCAGGGTGCTGAATGATATATCGGTCATATTGCCTGACTCAAACTTATAGAGAGTGGTCATACCGATTGATGCCGCCTCGGAGACCTCCTTACGGGTCATCCGCAACCGCAACCGGTAGTCGCGAAACCTCATACCGAGATTTCGGATTACGTCAGGGGTTGTCAGAGATTTATTTGTTAATATCATTATAGTGATAATTAAGTCTAAAT
>JAIDXU010000217.1 GCA_029058455.1 Paramuribaculum sp. | reverse complement strand
TTCTTATTTTGTGGCTTTTTTGCGGTTGCCGTAGCGGCTCATGAACTTATCAACGCGACCTGCGGTGTCGACGAGTTTCTGTTTGCCGGTGAAGAAGGGGTGAGAAGAGCTTGTGATTTCAAGCTTTACGAGGGGATAGGTCACGCCGTCAACTTCGATAGTCTCTTTGGCAGCGATTGTTGAGCGTGTGATGAATATCTCGTCATTCGACATGTCCTTGAATACCACTTCGCGGTAGTTGGACGGATGGATGTCTTTTTTCATTGTGAGTTAAGGAATAAGAGTTTAAAATCCGGATGGGTTGTGGTGAAAATTAAGCGCTGGTAGGGCGCGATTTTCGTAATGGCGGTGCAAAGTTAATGAAATTCTTTTGACCGACCCTTATTCCGGCTTCTTTTTTAACGGTTAGTCGCAATTTTTTCAGGAAAGGAGGCGGCTTCTCACCCGCAGACTCTTGTCGAGATAACGGGTGAGGAACATGGCGGCGAGGAAATAGATTGCAGCGAGGAGCCACATCATGGCATAGCAATGGCTTTCGCCGGCAAGGGAGGCGCCGTTGGAGTTGAGGCGCACAAAACCTTCGAGCGCCCAGACACAGGGTATGGCGTCGCCACACAGTTTCCAGAATCCGCTCATGGCGTAGCGCGGCCATGTGAGACCCGACAGAAAGAGGAATATCACCGAGGTAAACACCACAACCATAAAGCTGCTTTCACGCTCCTTGACAAAGGCTCCGAGCGCCATGCCGAGGAAAGCCGAGCCGAAGAGCAGCGGGAGTATGAAGATGAGGTTGTGGATCATGTTGCCATAGTGGGGGAGATTGAATATTGCCGGCACTATGTCGAGAATGTAAATGGTGAGCGGAATATAGAGCATCACATAGCAAAGAGCTTTGCCAAACACCGAGGCTGAGGCGGGAGCGGCCACAGCCTTGGGGTCGTAGCCATATTTGCGCCGGCGTTCGGAGGCTCCTCCGGCCAGCATGGTTACTCCGAGTATCATGCTCTGCTGAAGAATCAGCACCACAATGCCGGGGATGATGAATGAGGCGAAGCCTTGGGTGGGGTCGCCGATCATAACCGACTCCTGATCGACCTGTGGCGCCGACATCGAGCCGGCCACGGCGCCGAGCGAGGCTATCGTGGCGTTGCGGATATTGGCACATTCAGCCATCTGGGCGTTGGTGAGATTGATCATGAAGGTGCGTAATCTAAGCAGCAGTCCCATGTCGGAATAGAATGTCACGTTGGCCTGTTCGCCGCGGGCTATGCATTTGTCGAAGTCGGCGGGAATCTCCATAATGCCGAACACTTCATGGTTGCGGTGCAGGCGACGCGCCTCGTCGAGGGTGGTGGATATGGCATAGACCTCTATACCGTCGGTGGCGTTGACCATGCGGGTCCACTCGCGCGACTCGGGTGTGCGGCTGTGGTCGATCACCGCCACAGGTATGTTTCTCACAACCTCGGGGTTGTAGATAAGCGTGTAGACCACGGGATAGGCCACCGGGAGCGCGAAGAAAAACAGCATTACGCCGACATTGCCCCACACCAAACCAAACTCGTTGCGGAACACATTGAGCAGGGAGGTGAACCAATTTCTTATGTTGCGAAAAATATTCATAATCTCAAAGATTTATCAAGGCACGTAAACGGGGTTGAGAAGGCGTTTTTTCAAGCGATTGACGCCGAGCAGTCCCACAGGCACAAAGAGCATCAAGGCTATGTAATACCACCGGGAGTAGAAGATAGGAATTCCGTTGAGAGCCTGGTCGATATAGATTAGGAAGTAGTAGCGTATCGGAAGAATGTAGCTGAAAATGCCTATTCCGCCATACATAGCCTCGACGGGGAAGCTGAACGCCGCGATCGAGAAGGCGAGAATGCCTGTGAGCGAACAGAGGCTCAGCGCCAGTCGGAGGTTGGGCACAACGCATATAAAGGTGACGGCAAGCCACTGACACGCTACCACGAGCAGCCATACGGCCAGTATCATGTGGAGGGGGTGATTGTTGAGCGGAAAATGGCAGAATTTATATAACACCGCCTGCATTCCTATGCCTATGATGGTGAATATCACCGACTGAGGAATAAGTTTGCCGAACAATGCGATAACCACCGAGCCGCCGGCACGGTCGAGCCATCGGGTGGAGGTGGCACGTTTGATTTCCTCACAGATACTGAAAGCGGTGACAAGCATCACCATCAGGGCGAGCACACCGGGAGCAAACGAGTTGGATAGGTAGATGGAATAGTTTGTCCACGGATTGCCGGGCTGCTGGATATTGACATTGACAGGCACCATAAGGTCACCGATCATATCTTCAGGGAGGCCGGTCATGGTGAGGGTAGTTTCCGAAATACCCTGCATGGCGGCGACAGCAGTTGACTTAAAGCCCTTGAAGGATAGTGTGCCGGGAACATAAAAGGTGAGGTTTGAGTAGTAGGTCATGGTGGTTTCCTCGCCCGAGTAGGCTTTTTTCTCGAAATTTTCGGGAATGATGAAGAAACCGAACACCTCGCCTTTTTTCACAAGATCGAGAGCTGCGCTATATGACTCGGCGTCGTGGGTTATATTGATCAGTTCGCCGGCATTGAGCGAGCGGGTCACGCTGCGCGACAGCGGAGAATGGTCGAGGTCGACGATAGCGGTAGGTACTTTGAGCGGCAATCCCTCTTTCATCAGGTCGACAAAAAAGAAAGTGGAAAGCAACGGCACCAGAATCATGGTGACGAAATACATGCGCCGCGACACTATCTGCCGCCAGCCATCGCCTATTGATTGAAAAAGAGCTGACATATCACAAAGGGTGAAAAACCGGGAGAGCGCGCCGGCAGGGGGCTACTCTCCCGCTGAAGAAGTTTATTTCTTATAGATCACTGTCATGCCGGGGCGCAGGTCATCGAGCTTTTCGGTGGGGCGGGCCTTTACTTCGAAGGTGCGGCTATCCCAGTCGCCTACGGCTTTGGTGGCGCGCCATGTGGCGTAGTTGCCCATATCGCGCACATAGAATATCTCGGCTTCAACCTCCTTGCGGTCGAGGGCGGGAATCATGAGTTTGATTTTAGTGCCGACTTTCATTTCGTTGAGCAACTCTTCGCGCACATTAAACACTACCCATTTGTCGTCGGTGCGAAGCAGGCTCATGAGGGGAGCGCCGAGGCTTACAAGCTCGCTGGGCTCGGGATAAATGCGGTCGATCTCGCCGTCGGCGGGAGCTGTGAGATACTGGTCCTGGAGCAGGGCATTGACTTCGTCAACACCACCTTTGGCCACATCGACCATAGCGAGAGCGCTTTGCTTATCCTCACGCTGCGCGCCCGACACAGCCAGCGAAAGCTGACTCTCGGCGGCCTTTTCTCCGGCAACGGCAGCTTCATAGGCGGCTTTGGCTTCGTCGCGCTTCTGTTCGCTGATCACCGACTCCTTATAGAGATTTTCCATTCGGTTGTAGGTCTTTTCGGCCAGCTGGCGGGCAGCGGTGGCCTGAGCAAGCAGCTGACGGGCTGAGGCTACGATCTGCTCACGGGTGCCGGCGTCGATTTTGCGGTTCTGGGCTGCGGCGGCCGTCTCCATAGCCTGTGCGCGGAGCAACTGTGCTTCGGCCACAGCCGAGTGAATATGAATCAGGGTGTCGCCCTTTGACACCTTCTGACCCTCGGTTACATAGATGTCAACCACTCTGCCCGGAAGTTTGCCGCTGATTTTCACAGACGTGGCTTCGGCCTGACCTTCGATTATTTCAGGAGGTTCATTGAGAAAGAGAAATCCTATGATTGCCATAACAATGACTCCCAAGACTACAAACAGCACTGAAATCACCAATGCTTTGTTTTCTTTTTTTTCGGCTGTATTAATGTTGTCGGACATAATTTTATCTTTTTATGATTGTTTGATTTCGAATGGGTGGATAATTTAGAGGAGAAGGTCAGTTGAGGG
>JAIDXU010000216.1 GCA_029058455.1 Paramuribaculum sp. | reverse complement strand
TTATTACTGTGAACAATCTCGGCAAGATCCTTAAGTTGTCCGCGATAAATACGTTCCTCCTTCCAAGTAAGCTTATAACATGCAGCCACGGGAGTTTCAGGCGGATAGGCCATAAGCAATTCACGCTGAACATCATCGACTATAGCCGCACTCAAATATATACACATGGTGCTCTGCGAGCGCGCAAGCAAATGGAGCTTTTCCTTTTCGGGCATAGGTGTGCGACCCTCACCGCGCGTAAGGATAATAGACTGCACTTTTTCAGGAATTGTGAACTGTGACCGTAATGCCGCTGCCGCCGCCTGAAACGACGATATGCCGGGAGTAATATGATAACTCATGCCATAACGGTCGAAATAGGCCATCTGCTCCTGAATCGCGCCATATATGCATGGGTCTCCGGTATGAAGTCTCACAACAAGCAATCCCTTATCATAAAACTCCTTCATAAGGCTGAATTGCTCTTCAAGATTCATCGAAGCGGAACTTCTAACCACACATCCCGGTTTGGCATAATGGGTCAATTCGACCGGAACAAGACTTCCGGCATAGAGAATAAGGTCTGCTTGTTCCAAAAACTTCTTTCCCTTGACCGACACAAGCTCAGGATCGCCCGGACCGGCACCTACAATTTCTATATAGCCACGACCGGTAACACCGCTCTGAAGGGCTACGGCATAAGTAAACTCATTATCTTTCAGGCAACTCCCCTTCTGTTTCTCTATAAGCAACTCCCCTCCATCAGCCCCTGCTATAGCACAGCTTTCAGCCACGCCATATACTCCGGTCACGTCATAAACTTTTTGAGAGGGATTAGCGACTTCTATTCCTGACAGATCTTCAGCTGTGAAAATATCCACATTGCTTTTATCAAACCTCCGCGCCAACTCGGCTATGAGCGGTTCATCTTTTTTCAAATCAATCGTGGCGATTTTCTTCACTGCATATCGACTCAAGCCCTTCTCTTGCATGTCGCCGATAATATAATCGGCCACGCCGTCAGGATTGCAATTCTTGCGGCAGCCTACTCCTATGGTCAGCACTTTAGGGTAATAGCTCAAAACTCTAACACTGCTTTTCAACAGTCGCGGCGTCACGGCAATAACCAGCTTCAGCCCAAGAGTCTCAGCCTGACCTATATCTGTCAACAGCGTGACATTAGACGGGATAGTACGCAAAAGCTCCCTTGTTCCCTCATCCATAACATCAACAATCAGTCCGCAAGGCTCACCGTTCACAAAGCTGAAAATCGCCTTATTCATTTCCGAAGCGCCCGCATCTGTCACCCAACCATATTTTTCAGCCAGGAGGTCAAGCGCCCAAATATCGGCATTGTCGCTCTGGGTGGTAATGACAGCCTCAGCACCGAGAATCCTCGCTACCCGACGGCACAGCTCATTACCGCCTCCCACATGTCCCGACAAAACGGAAATAGCATATCGGCCAAAACTGTCGACACATACCACGGCAGGGTCACTATGCTTGTTTCTAACAATCGGAGTAATCATACGCACACAAATACCCATCGCCCCGATAAAAACTATGGCTTCATATTCACCAAGTTTTGCCTCATCAACCTCTCGGTGGCTAATAACCACACATTCGGTCATTTCTCGGGCAATAAGCTCGGCAGTCTCCAATCCTTTGGGACTTACATAAACGATAAGTGTATTCATTGTGCTTTGATTATGGTTATAGGGTTGAAATTATCAAGGGTTATGAGATGGCGTTCGGCTATTCTCATACCGAGTCGCTCAGTCTCACGGCAAAATGTGTCGCAACTTTCTTTGCTGACCGAATTAAACACTATGCATCCTCCGGGCAGCAAGATCTCTTTCACACGGATGAGCATTTCAGGCAAACGCCCCCCATGCCCCCCGATAAACACCGCATCCGGTGCCGGATATTCTCGTAGATTCAAATCAAAAAAATCGGCAGTTACCGCCACTATGCCGGGAGCATGAAATTTGCGGCAGTTTTCTATCATTATTGCCTCTGATTCCTTACGTTTTTCAAACGAAATAATATTGAGGTGAGGAAATTCCAAACGTGCTTCGATCGACACCGAGCCGGTGCAAAAACCTATATCCCAAAGAGTATGTTTGTCATAAAGACCAAGCATTGACAAGCTCAGCAGTCTCACCGGCATTTTAGTTATCATATTGCCTCGCCCCTCAAGATGGCGAAACTCCCCTTCTGGAATACCGAATTGACGCTTCAAGTCATGGGTTTTACGGAGAATCATGCAATTAGGCTGAGAAAATTCCCTTTCGGCAACTTGACAGGTGGTGAGTGTCACGACCTCTTCATCCGCTTCATTACCCAACGCCACACCGACACTGATCTGATAGTTATCATATCCGTATTCAATCATGCGTCGGGCAATAGACCGAGGAGTCTTCACCCGGTCGGTAAGCACTCCGATCATTTTCTCACCTTTGATAAGAGCATCATCGAGATTCTTCCACGGTCGGCCGGTAAGCGAAACACATACCATATCCTGATAAGGCATCAGAAGTCGATGAGCCAGAAGCTGCAGCGAGTTTAGAGCGGGATAAATCTCTATCTCCGCTTCCGGGAACTCTCTCATCAAGGTAGCGCCAAAGCCGAAAAAAAGAGGATCACCCGACGCAAACACCACAATCTCTTCATGATTTTCATATCGGGTGAAAACATCACACAAAGGCACGGTGACATCTATCCACTCATACTTTTCCGGAAGACAATCATTCACGATTTCAAAATGACGCTTTCCTCCGGAAAAAACCTTACAGCCATCCACAATCTTCCTCAGCTTCGGAGAAAGATAGAAATCACGGCTGTCGGATATGCCTATCACATGAAATTTCTTGTTACACATCGCGGCCCG
>JAIDXU010000215.1 GCA_029058455.1 Paramuribaculum sp. | reverse complement strand
CAATAAATCCGAAACATCATATTCCCCTATGTCATTTATTGAAGATAGAGTTAAAATGGACGGTCTCACTTTTGATGACGTTCTTTTGATTCCCGCTTATTCGGAGGTGTTGCCCCGCGAAGTGGATCTTACCACCCGTTTCTCCCGTAGAATAACCCTTAACGTGCCGTTTGTGTCGGCTGCAATGGATACGGTGACCGAAAGCCGTATGGCAATCGCCATTGCCCGTGAAGGAGGTATCGGAGTGATTCATAAAAATATGAGTATCGCCGAGCAGGCGCGTCAGGTTCATGCCGTTAAACGTGCCGAAAACGGTATGATCTACGATCCCGTAACTATAAAACGTGGCAGCACGGTGGCCGATGCCCTCGCTATGATGGAGGAATATCACATTGGTGGAATACCCGTTGTTGACGACGAGAAGAAGCTCGTGGGCATTGTCACCAACCGTGACCTGCGTTTTGAACGCGACCACAATCGCCTCATCGACGAGGTTATGACCAAAGAAAATCTTGTGGTGACCAACCAGTCAACAAATCTCGAGGTGGCTGCCGACATTCTTCAGCGTCACAAAATCGAGAAACTCCCCGTGGTTGACAGCGACAACCGTCTTATCGGTCTGGTTACCTATAAGGATATTACCAAAGCCAAAGACAAACCCAACGCTTGTAAAGACAGCTTCGGCCGTCTGCGCGTAGCTGCCGGTGTTGGCGTGACCAACGATACTATGGAGCGTGTCGACGCTCTTGTTGAGGCCGGAGTAGATGCAATTGTGGTAGACACAGCCCACGGTCATTCAAAAGGCGTGGTTGGCGTGCTCCGTTCCATCAAGGAAAAATATCCTGAGATAGACGTGGTTGTCGGCAATATCGCTACCGGCGAAGCCGCTAAATTTCTCGTTGAAAACGGTGCCGATGGCGTGAAGGTGGGTATTGGTCCCGGCTCTATCTGCACCACCCGCGTGATTGCAGGTGTCGGTGTGCCTCAGCTTACCGCCGTTTATGATGTAGCCAAGGCTCTCGAAGGTACCGGAGTGCCCCTTATCGCCGACGGTGGCATACGCTATTCGGGCGATATAGTCAAGGCTCTTGCCGCCGGAGGATATTCGGTGATGCTCGGCGGAATGTTGGCCGGCACAGAAGAATCACCCGGTGATACCATTATCTTCAATGGCCGAAAATATAAGTCATATCGCGGCATGGGTTCGCTCGAAGCCATGGAAAAAGGTTCGAAAGACAGATATTTCCAGGGCAATGTGACCGATGTGAAGAAACTTGTGCCTGAAGGTATCGCGGCGCGCGTTCCCTTTAAAGGCTCACTTTATGAGGTAGTTTATCAGATGTTGGGCGGTCTTCGTTCAGGCATGGGATATTGCGGTGCCCGCAATATAGAGGCTCTTCACCACGCCATGTTCACCCGCATTACCAATGCCGGTGTGGCTGAAAGCCATCCTCACGATGTGGCGATAACCAGTGAGGCTCCCAACTACAGCTCCTCATCACGCAACAGTTGATTATAAAAAGTGAAACATCCCTAAATAAACATCCCAACCAAATCCCTAACAAAGTTTCTATTCTTTTTTTGTCAGTTTAAAAAAGACTGAGACAAGGATATTGCTAAATTCCGGAATCCGTGAAGGACCCCGGAATTTTTTTTGTGAAAATTTAATGACAGAGCAAACATTTTGTTTAGTGGCGATGTTTTAAAAATGAAGCCGATCAAACAGCCGGTTTCAGAAACTCAAATACTATTAAACACCTCACTTCATCACAAAATGAAATCCTTTATCCGTAAAATATTTTTCCCTTTCTTCGCCACCTGCCTCATGGTGACTTTCGCAACCTCATGCTCAAGCAGTGACAGTCAGGCTGCCGAAGCATACGAGCAGGCTGAAAAAGGAAATATGGACAAAGCTCTTGAACACGCATCCGCAGCATACGAGAATTATCAGTCGCTCGATCTGAAAGATCTCTGCCGTCTTTCGGCAACCTATGCCGCTCTTGCACTCACCAACGGTGATGAGGAACTGGCTCACAAATTCCAGGTGTGCTATAAGGCTTCACTTCAGCGCGACACCGCCGAGGCCGAAGCAATCTACCGCTCGTTTGATCCTCAGATGGCCGACGGCCTCGCTCTGATCAACGGTCTGCTCGACAACACCGCCTCTTATTCCGACGGCGAGCCCTCGACCGGTGAAGTCGAGGATGCGGTGACCACCACGGCTGTGTCAGAAAACTGACCGGTTGATTCCCTCTCTCTTCCGTAATTGATTGACAACTCATTTGTTTCTGTTAGATATTGTTATAGATTTGTTATTGTTTGTTACTTTTGTAATGTTTCATGTGGTCGATGCCTGTGGAGGTGTTGGCTACATGGCGTTATATAGACAGTAACGACAATGGCGATCTGTTAATTCCGAACTATAAAACCTTCAAGTATGAAAACAGTAAAAGATACCCTGCTCGACCGCCGCTCCATACGCCGCTACGAGCGTGAGATGATTCCTGAAAAGAAAATGGAATTGATCTATGACGCGATACGCAATACCCCCACCTCCTACAACGGTCAGCAGTTTTCGGTGATTGATGTCACCGACCCCGATCTCAAACTTGCCCTCTATGACATCATAGGACAGAAACAGATCAAAACTTGTTCCCATTTCCTTCTCTTTTTGGCCGACTTCCACAAAATATCGGTTTTCGCCAAAATGAGAGATGTGGATATGCCTCCGTTTACGACCACGGCCGACGGTGTTATTGTGGGAGTGGTTGATGCCGCCCTTGCCATGATGAGCGCTGTGGTGGCCGCCGAGTCGGAAGGCCTCGGCACATGCTGCATAGGTTATGCGCGTACTGCCAATCCCGAGGCTGTGAGCCGTGCGCTCGGATTGCCCGACGGTACTTTCGTAGTGTGTGGCCTGGCGCTCGGAGTGCCCCGCGAATTGCCTGATCTCAAGCCCAAACAGCCCAAGCAGCTGATGATATTCTCCAACAGCTATCCTTCCGACGAGCAGTTGCGACCGGCGATTGATGCCTATGATACCGAGGTCAGCCTGTGGAACCGTCATCGTGCCGGTACACCCTCTGAAAACGACTGGGGAAATCATATCATCTCCTACTATCGTGAGGCCATGAGCTATGAAATACTCAAGGCTCTGCGCCGTCAGGGATTCGACATCACCCGATAAAAACCGATTGTGCAAAAGAGGTTTTCTCTTTGAAAATGAGTCTTTGATGAAAAAAGTGTGACCTGATATGGAGTCGGGTCACTCTTTTTTATTATATTTGAATGGTTTTTCGGTCTCTGCATCGATCATAACCGCGCAATCATAACCCATCTATCACATTTTCAAATATATGCGAGACACTAAGCGCGCAACACTCATTCTCGAAGACGGTACGAGGTTTGAAGGAAAATCGTTTGGATACGAATCTTCCGCTGCCGGCGAGGTGGTTTTTAACACCGCCATGACCGGTTATCCCGAAAGTCTTACCGATCCTTCCTATGAGGGTCAGATTCTTGTAACCACCTATCCTATTCTTGGCAACTACGGAGTGCCTCCGAGACGCGATGACAATAACATCAGCGAATATCTCGAGGGTAGCCGCATACATTGTAAGGCCATTGTTGCACAGGATTATTCCTACAATCACTCCCATTGGCAGGCTGAGCGCTCTCTGGCCGACTGGCTTAAGGAGGAGAAAATTCCCGGTATCTATGGTATCGATACCAGAGCGTTGACCAAACACCTCAGGGAAAAAGGCTCAATGCTCGGCAAAATCGTTATCGAAGGTGGTGAGGATGTGGATTTCTATGATCCCAACAAGGAGAATCTTGTTGCCAAAGTGAGCTGCAAGGATGTGGAATATTACGGTGACGGCGACAAGACCGTGGTGCTTGTTGACTGCGGCGTGAAACACAATATCATACGCTGCCTGACGCGCCG
>JAIDXU010000214.1 GCA_029058455.1 Paramuribaculum sp. | reverse complement strand
ATATATAACTAAGGTGGGATTTAATACCCATTATGGAGCCCGTCCGGTATTGGGAATTATCAGAAAAGAAATCAGGCGCCCCTTGTCGAAGATGATAATTGCTGGAGATATAGTGTCGGGCGATACTGTGGTAATGAAACATGACGCAGACAAGAATGAGATTGTTTGGGAAATTGACTGATGTTTTGCTGAGAATCTTCAGAAAGACACCGGAAATAAACATCGAAAAAAAATTAATAAAAAACAATAATAAACTAATGGCAAAGAAAACAGTTATCACCAAGGTTTTGGATGTAAATGCCCAAGACGGAGTAATAGAGTTTCCTCAAAACAGGACTCTTTATGTGGATCAGTTTACAGATAAGGCCCCTAACACCGATGAGGAAAGAGAAGGCTTTAAGCCCAAAAATCTTAAAGAAGTTTTTGAGCATTATCAGCCATCAAAGGAGGGTGTGACACTTGAGACAGAAGAGGGAGGCTCGGTTTATGAGGACTTTGAGTTCAGACAGATCAAGGATTTTGAGGATGAGCAGCTCATAGAACAGAGTCCGTTATTGTCTGAAAAGAAAGCTAAGATTGACGCTTATAATTCAATAATCCGTCAATTACAGAAAAATAAACCGCTTCGTAATGCACTTAAGGATCCCGCTTCGCGCGAAAGTTTGTTGAATGTGCTGAAGTCAATGAAATCGGAAATTGAAGAGGCAGAATAATCAGATCTATGGCTACACAGGAAGAAAAGATATTAAATAATGCTCCGGAGGAGCAGTTTAGAAGTGTTGAAGCTCCCGCGAAACAAATTGACCAGGTCCAGGCTTTGAAAGGCCTTGATAAGTTTGGCGGCTTTCAACTGATAAAAGGACTTATTAAAGGCGCGGAAAATATGGATCCGCGTCGTAAAGCGGTCAAAAATATATTTCTGACAGATTCTACCTATAGCGATACCCGCAAGAAGTTCAAGAATGAGCTTGATATGTGGATCGAGATTCTTGAAAACGGAGGGTCGGACCCGATGGAGATTATCGATATATGTAGTGACCGTTGTCAGAAAGCTACCGAAAATCTGAGTAACAATCTTTTTAATATTCACGAGGAGATAAAGAATCTTGAGGTCACTTATCGTTCGCTTGATTCATTCTTCGCAAATGCAGGTCAGTCGAAAGTTGACTGCATTACACTGATGAATGTTGATAAAAACGAGTTGGATACACACGATTCAGAAGATACGGTAGCTGTGCGCGATGAGCTGGAGAAATATTATGACCGTCTCAGCCTGAAGAATAATTACAGTCTGCTCGTAGTTCCCGGTTATCTGGGCGATAGCGATATAATCAGAATGTGGGCAACAACCGCTTATAAAAATAAGGTGTTGCTTGTTACTGACTTTAAGGATAGTCTTAATTTCAGTATGTTGAAAGAAGAACTTGATGATGCCAATCTTCAGGGACAGGATGTGCAGCTCGCCAATGTGGTAATGACATGCAACTATATTCTCGGGCGTAAGAAGTCAGAGCTTGCTAATGAGTATGACGATACCTACATTCCCGCGTCAGCAGCATTGGCCGGTCGCATGACAAATACTGAGGATGTGGTTATTGCCCAAGGTGTTGCCGGTAAAAAATATGGCACACTCGGCAGTGTGAAAGGTGCTCGAATGGAAATGCGCAAGTCAGAGATCGCTTCGATAATCGATCAGGGTGTAATTCCTATCGTGGAGGAAGACGGCAGGGTTATGGCGTTTTCCAACCGCTCACTATATAACGGAGCGACTCTCGGACTACAGGAATATCCTATCGTGCGTGTGTTTGACTGGATCGGCAAGGTGTTCCAAAACTTTTTTAACGATGAGGCTTTCATCAACTGGAATCCCTCGGTAAAAGCTGAGCTTCAGCAGGCTCTTCACGATTTTCTAAGTGACTATAAGGGTCCAGGAAAACTTATTGAGAATTATAACCTTAAAGGAATAAATCAGGATCCCAAGACTAAGGATATATCGGTACAGGTGGAACTCAAGCCATTCTTTGCAGCTAAAAACTTCTTGATAGAGCTGACAGGACATAACGGTACGGCAGGAGTTGACTGGGAACAGAACGTTAAATAACAATCTTTTAATAAGATTTCTTTTCAATAATTTATTAATTTAAAATTTTATGGCAACAAGAACAGCTACAATCAATGCTGATGGAATCAAAGAGCGTGAGATTATCTTCGTGAAATACGAGCTCAATCAGCAGACCGACGTTGAAGGACAGCCCACAGGCACAACACGTGGCGGAAAAATCTCTGTAAAGGTTAAATCAACCGATGACGGCAACACCGACATCCTCGAATGGATGATTGACACCTACATGAGCAAATCAGGCACTATTTCTTATCCCAACCGTCAGGGTGGTGAGATGAAGAATCTTGCTTTCAAAGAGGGATATGTAGTAGAATATTCCGAGACTTATGATTCTACCAACAATCTTCTCCAGTATGAGGAATTTACTATCAGCGCCAAGGAGATTCAGGTAGGCAACGCTCACCACAACAATCGTTGGACAATCGATAACTAATTCTATCCTGCGGTGCAGACGGGATTTGATAATATTGCAAGTCTCGTCTGCATCCTTGTTCTTTTATGGCACATAAAGCAATTCTACGTCTTCAGACTGCAACCGGAATCAATGAATATGAGATTCTGCAGCTTAACTACGAATTTACTCAGAACCTCAGTCTCGGACCGGTGCATGGAATTCCTCCCATGAGATGGGGCCATCTCACTGCGTTTAGTTCCGGAAATGTAACAGGTGGTGTGATTAAATTGACGCTGGCCACTTTGCCTAATTCAGATACCATATTCCACCGATGGATGTTCTCAAGGTGGAGACCTATGAACGGTACCATCACAGTGGAGATGAATTCCAGAAACAACGTGGCCGATAAGTTGACTATTACTTTTCAGGCCGGATTTTGCACCAAGCTGACAGATTCGTTTAATTCTCAGACAGGTGGTGTGATGACTACAACGATCGATATTACCTGTGAGCAAATTACTGTCGGGACAAATATTCCGGCAGTATGGCCCGCTTTTCTATAATTACAACTTTATTAATTTCTCATGCCTATTCTTGTAAACAAAATATCAATCGCTATCGACGGTGTTGCTAAGGAGAAATTCAAATGTAGGATTAACGAGCAGGAGTATTATGCGGCCGACATTACGGTGAAGGTGAGCCAGCTTTCGCCCGGGATTCTTACTTTCTATCTCACATCGACCAGTTTGTTTGAACGCATATCAGATACATCATTTGATGTGTGTGCCACAGGTGTGGGCAAGCGCATTGAGGTTGAGGTGGCTACCGACCTCAACAAGTTTCAGTCGATACTTCATCCGAAGGCTGACAATCTCGAAGGTATTGTGAGGTTTGAGGGTCTTATAACCAAGATGGAGGCACAGAGAAACAACAATTTCTTTATGATAAAGGTAACGGCCCATACCTTTGACCACCTTATGACTCTTGGCAAGACCTGTCGAAGTTATGTCGACAAGACGCTCGCCGAGATAGTGCAGGACGTTGTGGATAACTATCAGAACGATATTCGCGCTGTGATCAATCCCACTTTTGAAGAGTCGATTCCATACATAGTGCAGTATTGCGAAAGCGATTATGATTTTCTAAAACGACTCGCGTCTACCTACGGGGAATGGATGTATAGCGATGGCGAAACTTTCGTGTTCGGCAAGATGGAACAAAAAGACAAGGTTCAGCTTGCATTCCTTAAGGGTGAAATCGCAGACTTTAATATAGAAACAAAACCGGTGAATTTCTCTCAGGAGTTTATAGCCGCCAACTATCATAAGGGAGACTATTCTCAAAAAGAGATTCGGGATGCAGTTGAAGAGGAGCCGTTAGATCATCCTCTTATCAATAAAATTAAAGAGACCTCGGTCGATTTGGCTCATCGGCTGCGCAATAATATTCTCGTTACGCATGTAGGAAGTCTTGACGACGCAAATTATGACGAGACACGCCAGAAACTTCAGACCAGTGTGGAAGCTGCCCGCAAACTTTCAAATACTTTGGGCTATTCGGGTCAGACAATCAGCACGCGCCTTAATATCGGTACACCCCTTGATGTGGAAAATAACCTGATTTCCAATGCTCATGATCGTGCTTTGCTGAGTATGGGTGGTGTGGATGAAGTTATTATTACCGAGGTAGAGCATAATATTAACTCTGACAGTTCATACTATAATACATTTAAAGGTAAGCCTCGAGCTATGATCGACAAGCCCGGTTATAGTGCCGTAGCCATGCCTAAGTGTCAAACTTGCACAGCAAAGGTAGTTGAAAACGAGGATCCCGAAGAGCTTGGCAGAATAAAAGTGCAATTCCTTTGGCAGGAAGCTGCACAGGAGGATGACATGATTTCGCCGTGGCTCAGACTTGTGCAGCCCTATGCCGGTCTTGACAAGGGTTTCAGCTTCATTCCCGAGATAGGAGAGCAGGTTATGGTTGGGTTTATCGGCGATAATCCGGAAAAGCCGTTCGTTATGGGCACAATTTATAACGGTGTTGAAAAACCCGACAGAGAGTGGCTCAGAGATAGTAACAAAGCCAATCAGGTCAAGGCTATCCGCACCGCCAACGGCCATACAATAGAGATTCACGACGAGGGTGAGAATGGATATATCCGCATCTATGACTACAAGAAAGAAAATTATATCCTGACATTCTCTACTGACGAAAAACTCATTAAACTTGAGTCAACCGGCAATATTGAGCTTTATGCCCAAAACGACATCATCATGCACGCCGGCCACGACATCAACGCCTCAGCCGGCCACGATATAAACGCTACC
>JAIDXU010000213.1 GCA_029058455.1 Paramuribaculum sp. | reverse complement strand
ATAAACCGCACCTCAAAGGCTTTGGGAAGATTTTGGGGTGCAGTTTATTATGATTAGGTTGTTAAAATAATTCGGTCTCAAAGCGTAACTTTAGAGTCTCTGGGCATATCCTCAAACCATTATTATGACTCTCCGGCGAAATCACTTCGACAGCGGTTACGAATTGAGACCGAATTTGGCTTATTTTTAGAAACGTCGGCCTGGTCCTCCGGGACCGCCGGGACCGCCGGGGCCACCGTAACCGCCATGTCGCCCGCCGGGACCATTAAACTCACCCTCTCCCGGAACTTTGGGAGTGGACTTGCCAAAGGAGTTAAATCGATAGCTTACGGTTGCCATTACATAGCGGGTAAGCGAATTATATCGTGTGTCTTCCTCATAGTTTCCTGACACGGTGTGTGAGATATTAGATTGCTGCCCCAGCAAGTCATAGGCTTTGAGTGAGAAGGTAAGGCTCTTATCGGCCAAAGCCTGATAGGAAATCGAAGCATTCCACATCCATTCGTTGCGATTATAACCCTGACTGTAGCCTGAAGTGGCTATATAGTTGATGTCAGAGCTTAATATTAGACCGAATGGCATTGAATAGTAAGCCGAGAAGCGACCGCCATAGTTATGGATTGTCTTGCCTGCCACAGTTTGGATAGAGTTTCGGGTTGTTTGGAGCGAGTAGCGGGGGCGCAGTTCAAACTCAAAATTATCGGGACGATAGGTGAGGCCAAACGACTCATTTAAACCGAAGTTACCGCTGCGGTTTCTCATACCGTTGTTAAAGCCCACACGATGGTCATAGCTCAAACCGAGGTCGTTTGAAATCGACCAAAGTTTATTTCTCAGAGGCTGAGAATAGATCGACATAAGTCGTCCCGACCAAACACCGTTGACATTTTCATAGGTTGTAATCTGACCGCCGGTAGAGGCATTGAATGTTGTGCGGCTTACGATGCTGTTTTGGGTTAGAGAAGCAAAACCCATTACCCTGATCGATCTCTGGGCGTCAAGATTAAAATCCTGAAAACTTGCCATGATATTATGGCTGAACGAAGGATCGAGATCCGGATTACCTATCACGATTCTCAACGGGTCGGAGGTGTCGGCCACAGGCTGTAACTGTGTAAGCGACGGTTGGGATGAACGACCGTTATAATTAACATTCAAAGATCTCTGCTTGGAGAATTTGTGACGGTAGCGCACAAAGGGGGCGAAGTTCAACACCCAACGGGTAGGAATAGTGCGGTCGGCAATCACAAGATCTTCCGAGCGTGACATCTGAGGCACGAGCGACAGACCGGCATCAAGAGTAAACATCTTGGTTACCTGCTTGAATCCCAAGCGAATATCCTGATTGAAATAGTCATTGCGGAATCGATTGGATAGAGTATCGTCGAGTATCTTGTTTTCATAATCGATAACCGGCTCGTGAGAAAATCCGTCAGGCCATGTAACAGGGTGATAATACACCAGTCGGTCAGCATTATTCCAACGATATTGAGCGCGATAGGCCAAGGTAAGGAATCGACCGTTTGAAGCATTGCCTAAAGGTTCGGTCCAAGACACACGACCCATGGCCATGTCGCTCCATGTGTGATTGCTGATAATCTCATCGTCAATATCGATGGAGTCGTTGAGAAGGTATGGCAGACGACGCCAGAAGAATGTATGAGAGTAGGATGTCTCATCTTCTCTTACATTAGAGTGCTGGTATCTCGCCATGACTGAGAAACTGCGACCGCGACGATTTTTAAACGAGTGATTATAAATAAGATGAGCGCCAAAGTCATACGAATGTCCGTCGGAATTATCGGTTGACAGATAACGGTTCACATTAGCCAGATGGCCGTCGCGGGTAAGAGAAGAATCGCTGCTTTGGGATTTGTTGTAATTAAGCGATAGATTGGGCCTGAACTCCAAAGTATTAAACGAGTCGGGCTTCCATTGCACGCGGAAAGAGGTACGGATATTGTGACCCTTGTCGCGGGTATCGGTGTGCTGGGAAAGATATGAGGCTGAGTCACTGAGAAGATATGTGCGTTCGCGCGACACAACGCTGTGACGATCGGAATGAGTGTAGAGCATTTCACCTCCGACGCGGAAAATCTCATCATTGCCCACATTGAAATTCAAGCCGAGAGCCTGGGTTGTGTTAATGCCGTTACTTCCTCCAAATCGGCGGAAACGGGTTCCGTTGCTGTCGGTAAATCCTTCTTCATTGACATTATTAAAATTACCGAGAAGAGTTACCTGATTTCCGTTCCAGAATTTATTGACATTGAAATTTCCTTTATAGCGATCATCGGTGCCATAGCCGCCCTCAACATTACCAAACCAACCGTTTTTACGATCTTTCTTAACAGTGAGGTTGATCACGGTTTCATCTTCACCATCGTCAACGCCGGTCATACGAGCAAGATCGCTCTTACGGTCAACCACCTGCAATTTATCGACCATATCAACAGGAAGGTTCTTGGAAGCCACTTTGGGGTCGTCGGAGAAAAATTCTTTTCCGTCAACAAGAATTTTTGAGACTGATTTACCGTTGGCGGTAATAGAGCCATCGGTGCCGACCTCCACGCCCGGGAGTCGTTTGAGCAGGTCTTCAACCACAGCATTTGGAGCGGTCTTAAACGCGTCGGGAGAATATTCCACCGTATCCTCCATCACCTTGATCGGAGTAACGACACCTCTTACACTCACCTCCTTAAGCGCAATTGACGAGGACTTGAGGCACAAAGTATCGGCCGAAACATTCTTGGAATCAACACTAATGTTTTTAAACACCGGTGAATATCCCACATAACTGCTCTCGAGCAGATATTTACCGTTTTTCACATTCTTAAGTGAGAAATTGCCCTGCACATCGGTAGTTGTGCCTTGAAGATAGGTGCTGTCCTTGGCGGAAAGCAATCTCACTGTTGCCATCGGCATAAGCTCACCTTCGGGTGAAACCACCACACCGGTGATGTTGTAGGCCACGGCGGCAAGAGCCGGAATGATCGCACACAACATAGTTGCCGAGCGTAGCCGTCTGAAAGGGTTGGAGACCATTATTTAAGCTAAATGTTGAATGATTGAGTTCTGTTTCTTTTTAAGAGTAACTATTTGTTGAGACTCTCTCCGATTTAAATGGTTTAATCGGGATTGAAAAAAAATCGGGCACAGATACCTTCCAAACATATCGTCACAATGCTCTGAACAGTGAGCAGGTTTGTGGAGATGAAGAAAAACCATTAATTTTGCAATGCTTTTATCGATCATCTCAACTTCCAATCATAAAATGATTAATCGCAAGCAACTTGAATTAATGGCTCCCGTTGGTAGCTATGAGTCTCTCCAAGCCGCCATAATGTCAGGCGCCGACGCCGTTTATTTCGGTGTGGAGGGTTTGAACATGCGTGCCGGTTCAGCCGCCAACTTCACGATAGATGACCTCCGCAACATTGCCGGTATATGTAATGAGGCCGGCATCAAAAGCTATCTCACAGTCAACACCATAATATATAATCCTGAAATGGAGCTCATGCATCGTATTGTCGATGCAGCCCGCGACGCCGGAATAAGCGCCATAATAGCCTCTGACATGGCGGTGATCAGCTATGCCCGTTCAATCGGAGTTGAAGTGCATATCTCCACTCAGCTCAACCTGTCAAACACCGACGCTGTGAAGTTTTATTCAACTTTTGCCGACGTGGTTGTGCTTGCGCGCGAACTGTCGATGGATCAGGTAGGAGAAATAGCCCGCGACATCGACACCCTCAACATCACCGGACCCAAGGGTGAGAAAGTCAGAATCGAGATGTTCTGTCACGGAGCTCTCTGCATGGCCGTGAGCGGAAAATGTTATCTTTCGCTCCATGAAATGAACCGCTCGGCCAACCGCGGCACATGCGGTCAGATATGCCGTCGCGGGTATGAGGTGACCGATCTGGAGACCGGCGACAAACTCGCCATCGAAAACAAATATATCATGTCGCCCAAAGACCTCTGCACGATAGGCTTTGTTGATAAAATGATTGAGGCCGGGGTAAGAGTATTTAAGATCGAAGGACGCGCCCGAGGCCCTGAGTATGTGGCAACCGTTGTCAAGGCCTATAACGAAGCTCTCAATATGGTGTGTGAAGGGCGATTCACTCAACAGGAGGGAAAGCAGCTTGAGGAAGATCTTAAAAAAGTGTTCAACCGCGGCTTCTGGAACGGTTATTATCTCGGCCAGCGTCTCGGAGAATGGTCGGAGAAATACGGATCGTCGGCCACCCGTGTGAAACGATATGCAGCCAAAGGTGTTAAATATTTTTCACGCCTTGGAGTCGCCGAGTTTAAAATGGAGACAGGCACTCTGCATCAGGGTGACGAGATCATCATCACCGGCCCGACCACAGGAGCTATAATAATGCGTGTGGGAGAATTGAGAGTAGGAGAACTCCCCGCAGCCATGGCAACCAAGGGCGACAGCATATCTATAAAAGTGCCCCGCAAAGTAAGGCCGTCTGACAAACTGTTTGTGTGGGATTCAACCGGGCGTGACTGAAGAGCCTATTTGCTCCATGTGTAATTGTCACGGCGCGCACGGAAACCTTTGATTTTGAGCCGCAGATTATAGATCGGATGCCATAACATCATAAACGGCACCGTGACACACGCCGCATGAGGGGCTTTGAGCTCCACACATGTGCGCCGCCAACTGATCATAAAAGGAATCCACAGGCCACAGGCCATCACTACCGACGCTGCCACAGGCACCAGCGACGGCGCGCCGAGCCAGCACATCACGGCTATTCCTGCAACCCACAGCCACCAGCAGAGGCTCATCATGCCCGCCACCACGCGGGGTGTGCGGCTGAGAAAACCTGAAGTGAAATTATGGTGTATTCTGTCAAGCTCATACATCACTCCGGGTCGATCTTCACGAGCCTCGAGAATGGCGTCAGCCGACAGCTCAACAGCTGTATTGTCGGCAGTGGCTATCTCGCTGATCATTATATCGTCGTCACCATAAGTGAGATTGAGCGAGCGTGCAAAGCCCTTGTTTTCAAAAAACATTCTCCGGCGATATATCAAATTATTACCGTTGCCTCGATAGGGGCGCCCCGACAGTGCGGCAGTAAGATATTTAACCGAGTCGCCAATCATATCGAAACTCATCAGTCGTGAGGAAAGCCCTGTGCCCGGATCTCCGTCGTGATCGCGCAATGTGGCATATCCTATCACTACATCCTTGCCCGAGGCCACATGCCTCATCATGCGCGACAGCCACGAGTCGGAGGGAACACGGCAATTTCCGCCGGTAAAGAGCAACACATCGTGCGAAGCCGCCTTGATTCCGAGAGTGATTGCGAGTTTCTTGCGCGAAAGATTGCGCGAGGCTGCCGGAGCAAAAGTATATCTCAACGCGGGATAGGTCATCATCAGTTCCTTAACCACATCCTCGGTGTTATCATAGGCCACGTCGTTGACAACCACAACCTCTATATCACCTTTATAGTCCTGAGAAAAGATAGCAGGAATCAGAACGGGCAGATTCCACGCGTCGCTGTGGGCATAGACAATCACGCTCACCGGCTCGCAATCATTTGCATCATGCTCTATGAGCCAGCGCTGACGAATGGCGACATTGGCAACCTTGCGAATATATTGCAATTGCACGGCAAGCAAAACAATCTGGGCAATCAGCGCCACCCCGCCGGCCAAATATGTAAATGGAGTGAAGTCGAAGCTCCACATCTCATAAAAATTTTCCATACCTTTAACAATACATCAGAGAAATCTCTGAAAAATTCGTGCAAAGGTAACAACTCACGCCCTACATTCCAAAAAGTAGTTAACTTTGCATTCAAACAAATCTCACATCACTATTTCTCAACCAATTAAATAACTCTTATGATTTCCAGAGTCAATATTTTAAAAATCATTATCGCAATAGTTCTGTCAATTTCAGGTTTAGCGTGTGATGATGAGGCCAAGACCGGGGAGCTTGATTTCATCGGAGATTCTCTCATTGACGGTTGGAAAGTGGGAAAATACTTCCCCTCATATATCACATCCAACTATGGCGTGCCAGGAGCGAGAATAGAGTATATCGAAAGTATGGCCGGAAAATTCACCGACCGTACAGTCGTTGTTCTCATAGGCACTAACGACAAATTTCAGTTGGCTGATGATACCCGATCGGAGTATGTGAAACGTTATGTTGAAGCCATTGTCAACCTCAATGCCGGCAGAATGTATTTAATATCTGTTCTTCCGAGAGACAAAGATTCCGACGTCAAGAACTTCAATGAAGATATACGACAATTTAATATTATGGTGCAGAACGAAATAAAAACAACCCCAACCATCAAATATGTCGATGTTTATAATGACTTTCTGGATGATGGCAAATTAATTCATAAATATTTCAAAGACGGATTACATCTAAACAATTCCGGCTATAATCTGCTGAGCAAACTTTTGTCAGCACACATCGGCCCAACAAAGTAAGCACCTTGTAAATCTGCGAAAACCCATTTAAGATAATTG
>JAIDXU010000212.1 GCA_029058455.1 Paramuribaculum sp. | reverse complement strand
ATATTTAAGTTGCAAAAAAAATCTCGCGAATCAGCTTCGCAAGATTTTCCATAGGGCTTTTTTGATATATACCTTCTTAAGACTGCCCTTTTAATGCCTGTCGGCAAGTCAGTGATACTGTTTGAATGAATGTAATTGCCGGTTAGACGGCTTTTAAGAATTGTGGTTATTTCAGTTATTTTAATAACAAGAGAAGTCAACATGAATTTAGGATTGATGAAATAACACTTATCAGGTAAAAAAGCGAAAGAACATCACCTGAAATTTTTTATTGATATCTCTGCTCTCAGCCGAAAAATGTCATAGAGTTGACAGATAACCTATGAGAATATAATCAGACGTGAGCAACTGGATACAGTAGTTGTCGGGATTGGAATAAAGATAGTTGATGAAAGCGCTCTCTTCGCTAAACGAGGCAATGCGACTATCGTTTGAGTCGTTCCATATTTCATAGGCGATAATTTCGTCGGTGAAATCGGGAATATATATGCCGTTTGTAGGGCTTATGGTGCAGAAGATAGGTCGGGCGGGAGCACGACCTCCAGGTTTATTCTCATATACGTTATTTTTCTTAAATTTCTTCTTTAATGTGACATCATTCGATGAGGAGTCATCACCGGCTGAAACCTCAGCGGGCGAGAGCGCCATAAACATCATTGCGATAAATAGCGGGAGGATGAGGATTCTTTTCATTGTGGAAAAATTGAGGGTTGGTTTTATAATTTGACCGCAAATGTAGGGCATTTATTTGAAATGTCATGCAGAAAAAAGTACGGAAAAAGTTCGGTTTTTCATCTTTTGTGCAATTATTATCTTTATGGAGTGGCTGAAACACTGTGTGTTAGGCTGCGCAGTACTAAAAACTTCGACCGAAAGCTGTTTTTCCGCCACTTCGCTATGCCTTCTTGCAAAAAAAATCTCGCGAATCAGCTTCGCAAGATTTTTTCGGGTTTGAAATTATGCCGGTCACCCGTTTTAGCCCTGTATATATGTTGAAAAGTTTTTAAGGGATTACTACTATTGTGGTGGGGAAATCGGATTAGATGGATTAACCGATAGAATAAAATAAGGTTGACGGGTTGCGGGGAATTACCGGTTGTTTCGTTGGCAAAAGTAGTAACCTCTTTTTGTCACGCCAAGAAATTTAGTACGGAAAAAGTACGATTACCGATTTTCGAACTTTTTTGCTACACTTCTTAGTGTTTTTCCTTCGAGTTCCATTCCGTTTTACGGGCAGCCCCTACCTTATTATTGACCCCGGAACGTAGGGATGCTCCATGGAGCATCCGCCATTTCCACAGCGCACAATCTGCAGCGTATCAGGTGGATGCACCATGGTGCATCCCTACCATTCATTACGCGTGAACGTGCCGCGCTGGTGTCGGAAACGTGGCCAAGCTTGGAATAAAGAAATCGCCAAAACGTTATTTCTGAATAACGTTTTGGCGATTGGGTTGTCAGAGGATTGGCTCTATGAAGTTATCAGCGCACTACGATCTTTGAACCGTCGGAGCCGATATAGAGCTGACCGCGACGCAGGGTTGCGACTTTGCGGCCGGTCACGTCAAAGTAGACCACGGGCGCGTTGTCAACCTTGTCGACAGCCACGTTTTCAACACCCGACACGATAGAGTTTTCGGGGTCGGCGGGCATGATATACCAATAAGAGGGGTGGTTGGCGGAGTAGCTGTATTGCCAGGTCACGATTCTTGATTGGTCACCGCCCATGTGGATTGCGGGGTAGGTGGCGTTGGTGGGGTTCTGACACACGATTGCCGATTCACCCGAGGGGAGCGAGACGATTTTGTAGGGAGCGGCCTGAGATTCTTTTTCAACGAGTCGCATCACGGTCTCGACAGCGGGAGTTTTGGGGAAGTAGTTTCCGCTTGAGGAGTGTTTGATAAGATACTGGTCGGGATTGTCTTCGCAGGCTACAAACTCGAAATAACAGTCGTCGGAGGGTTCGGAGGTGGAGATCACACGACGGGCTGAGCCGATGGTGATGAGGTGGCTTTGGCCGGGCACTTCGGCATAGTGGGCGTTGGAGATGGTATATTTCATGCCTTCAACTATGCCCACAACCTTGTGAGAGTTGTTGAGCAGCTCGTCGATTTTGGCAAGGTCGGCGCTGTCGCGCGACTCGAGATATTTGGTTATGAGGTCTTTGAGAAGCGTGAGATCGTCGCCGGCCACCTGACCAACCAGTGTGCCGTCGGAAGCAAGATATTGCGACAGTTCGGCCTCACGCTGGCTAAAAAGTATGTTGAGATTGTCGGCCACTGCTTTAGACACCGAGCCGTCTTCGTCGGAGGTATATGAGTAGAGACCGCCGGTGATCTGGTCGAGGGTGAGGTTGCGGTAAACCGATGTGTAGGCCTTGCCGTAGGTTTCTTCTTCGAAGATCACGCCGATCGAGCCGTCGAGCAGCATTGACATGGTTGAGTATGCGCTGCCCATGTCGGTGAGCTGGAAGAAGCCCTGCCAGTTGTTGGCCAGCTGGGTGGGGTTGGAAGCGTCGTCGCTGTTTTTGATAACTTTCCAGTAGACACCTACATTTGCGCGGCCGGGACCTTTGGGATGGCTCTGAAGCAGAATGTAGCAGAGCTCGCCGGTTTCGTTGTTTTTGGCGGGCACCATGAGGGGTTCGCCGTTACAGTTGGTGACGTTTTCACCGAGGAAGCCGGCATTTACATGGGTGTCAAACCATTTGCCTTCGGCCTTTTCGGGGTCGGTGAAAGCAAAGATGTTATAGTTGCGGTTGCCGCCGTTGCCGCGGGCAATGAGCATAACCGAGCCATCGGGAAGTTCCTCAACCTTGGGCTCGTCGCCGTTGGAGTTGATGGGAGCTTTGGCGGGGTCGCCGAGCACATTCCAGTTCTTGCCGAAGTCGTCGGAATAGAGCACATAGTTGCGGGTGTTCTTACCGTTGTTGTGGGTTGAGATGGCGCAGTAGAGGCGGTAGTGGCTGCCGAACTTGTAGTAGCGGCTCTGATGAATCTTGCCTGAACCTACAAACATGCCGTCGACACCGGCGCCGTCATAAGCCTTGTTGTCAAACAGGCTGTAGAACTGTTCGGTGAGCTCGTTGTCGCTCTTGGTCCATGTGTCGCCGCCGTCGTGGCTATACCAGCGAATGATCATCTGGGGAGAATTACGGCGTGAGGCCCAGAAGCCCATAGCACCGCCACAGGTCATGAGGAGCACGTCGCCGCTCTCGCGGTCGCCTACCGAGCAGGGGTCGGAATAAGCGTTTTCGGGATGGTTGTTGGAGTTGGCTTTGGTGCCGAGACCGGTGCCCTTGCTCACGGGGTTGCCGTCGCCGTCGACCATGAGGCCGGGGGTTGACCATGTTTTGCCGCCGTCGTCGCTGTAGCTGAGGTGCTGGTCGATGGCGCCGTCGGCCATGCCTATGTCGGCATACTGATGGCGGTAGTCGTTGAAGGCGAGGAGTCGGCCGGCATGTGTGCCTGCGCCTACTGTAGAGATCGAGGGAATACGATATTGAATCTTGTGTTCGGGTGAGCCGTCATAAACAAACACGTCGATGTTGTGTTTCACGGGGTTGTTGCGGCGCATGGTCACATTGATGTCGGTGAGCACAACGGCGTTGTTGCCGCCTGACACTGTGATTGTGGCCTCGCTTTCGAGGTCAAGACCTTCGATCGAGAAGGCGGCGGGGGTGGCTGAGGTGGTCACGCTCTTGTTGCCGGCTTCGATTGTCATGGGGTTGGAGTGACCGCTGTTGGCTACCTTAAATTCAACCGACTCAACATAGGCGTTTTCAACACCTATGGTGGCGAAGGTGAATTTTGAGCTGCCGTCGGCTGCGGGGGTAAGGGTCAGACCTGCAGCGGGAGCGGCGATAGAGCCGTTGTCGGTGGTGATGGTGAGGGCGGGTTTACCCTGAGCGGAGGTCCACTTGGCGTTGTCGTCGGCCACGGTGCCGGCTGCGGGATTGACTGCGAGGGTCTGGAGCGCGAAGATTATCTGCACGCAAGAGCCTGAGTCTTTGCCGGTGGTCCAGAAGGCGAGCACACCTTTGCCGCCGAAGTTGTTGACGGCGTTGGCGGGTTTGCCATGCTGGGTGAGGTAGTAGGCTGTTTTGCCCGAGAGGTCGTTGGCGGGAATGAGATCCCAGCGATATTCATAGGTGTTGTCGCCTTCAGCTTTGAGCACGGGATAAACGCCGTCGCCGCTGCCGCTGATGGTTTTGGGAGAGGCGAGCAGCTTGGAGGGGCCTTCGGCGCGGTTATAGATGATGTAGCCATCCTCGCTGTTGCCGGCGAAGCACCACAGCTCTTTGTCCTCGAATGTGAAGCGTGAGCCTTGCAGGGGGATGTTGGTCTCGTTGCCGGCGTCGATTCTTAGGCCGCCAGAGCCGATCTGCAGGGTGTAGAATGTGGTGCCGGGAGCGAATTGGCCGTCAACCACTGTGGTGAGGCGCACGGGGCCTTCGTTGGTGACAGAGCCTTCAACGCGGGTGCATACGATGTCGAATTTCACAAATTCCACGCCCTTGTTTTCGCCGTTGAGAGAGAAAGTGGCGGGGGTGTCTTCGTCAAAAGTGGCGCTGATGGTCTGGGCGGCGGCAGAGGGGGTAATGCTTACCGACTCGCCGGCGCATGAAACTGTTACCGACGATGTGATGTCGTAGCTTTTCATCTCCATTTCCATAGCGCTTACACGCCAGCCTTCGGAGGGGGTGACTGTGTATTGCTTTCCGGCAGCTAAGGTGCCGGTATAGATCACCAGATGTGAGTTCTTAAACTGAACATTGTTGGCATCGGCACCGTTGGCGATGGTGATTGCCGGATCGGTGGAGTTGGAGTTCCAGCGGGCGTAGAATGAAGAGGTCTTTGATTGCCAAAGAGTTCCTGTCTGTTCACTGACGCTCACTGTTACGCTCTTGGAATCTTCGCTTGCTGCGGTATAGGCTGCTGCGGCAACACCCGAAGCGGCAAAGATCGTAGCAAGAGCCAGAGTAGTGATTGTTTTTTTCATGGATAAATAAATGATAGATAGATTGATTTTTTGTTGTCTTGTCAGGAGAGGGAAATCAATATCCCGTATAGGTGGAGGGGGAGAGGGCGCGGAGTTCGGCTTTTACACTGTCGCTCACCTCGAGGGTGTCGATAAACTCAGAAATAGATTGGGCTGTCACCTTGGTGTTGACGCGGGTGAGCTGTTTGAGGGTCTCGTAGGGATTGGGATAACCTTCGCGGCGAAGAATGGTCTGGATGCCTTCGGCTACTACACTCCACATTTTGTCGAGGTCGGCCGAGATGGCGTCGGCATTGAGAATCAGTTTTGAGAGGCCCTTCATGGTCGAGGCTACGGCGATAAGTATGTGAGCCAGGGGTACACCTACGTTGCGGAGCACGGTCGAGTCGGTGAGGTCGCGCTGCAGACGGCTCACGGGGAGCTTTGAGGCGAGGTGGTTGAGCAGGGCGTTGGCAATGCCGAGGTTGCCTTCGGAGTTCTCAAAGTCGATGGGATTGACTTTGTGGGGCATGGCCGATGAGCCAACTTCGCCCGCTTTGATGCGCTGCTTGAAGTAGTCCATCGAGATATATTGCCAGATGTCGCGGTCAAGGTCGATTATGATGGTCGATATGCGTTCGAGCCCCTGGAAGATGGCGGCGAAGTTGTCGTAGTTTGAAATCTGGGTTGTCCATTCCTCACGCTCTATGCCGAGACTCTCCTTGAGGAATTTTGCGCCGAAGGCTCTCCAGTCGATCGAGGGATAGGCGGCGAGGTGGGCGTTGAAGTTGCCTGTGGCGCCTCCGAATTTACCGCTTACAGGCACTTTGGCGAGGGCTTCGCGCTGGGTGCGCAGACGGTAGGCAAACACTTTCATCTCCTTGCCCAGACGGGTGGGAGAAGCAGGCTGGCCGTGGGTTTTGGCGAGCATGGGAATGTCCCACCATTGCGAGGCCATGTTGTCGAGGGTGTCGATCATGGCGTCGAGAGCCGGATAGACAACCTCGGTGAGCGACTCTCCGAGGCTCATGGGCACTGCGGTGTTGTTGATGTCCTGCGAGGTGAGGCCGAAGTGGATAAATTCCTTATACTTGCTGAGGCCTAACTTCTCGAACTGCTCCTTGAGGAAGTATTCAACGGCTTTGACGTCGTGGTTGGTAACGCTTTCGATTTCCTTGATGCGGAGGGCGTCGGCTTCGGTGAAGTTTTTATAGATGTCGCGCAACTTCTCTGCGGTGTCGGGAGTAAGTACGCCTTGGAGGTTGGGCAACGGAAGTTGACATAGGGCTATGAAATATTCCACTTCCACCCTTACTCTGTAACGTATTAGGGCAAACTCCGAAAAATATTCGGCCAGTCTGTCGCATTTTGAGCGATAGCGGCCGTCAACGGGAGAGATGGCTGTGAGACTTGAAAGTTGCATGATATGTTGTTATTGGATTGGTTTAAATGTTTCTTTCAGGCGGGAGTGTTACCGGGTAACCACATTATCCGAATTAAAATGCATAAATACAATTTTTTGGCTTTTGCTGCAATTTTTTC
>JAIDXU010000211.1 GCA_029058455.1 Paramuribaculum sp. | reverse complement strand
GTGTCAGACTCCGAGGGCAAGCCTATTGAATTTGCCACAGTAAGGGTGAGCGGCACAACTCTCGGCACTACCACCGGACTTGACGGAAGCTATCGACTCAGTGTGGCCGAAGCCGATACCATCAATATTATTTTCTCATGCCTCGGCTATGAGGAGCAAAAACGTCGCCTCATCGAGCCTAAAGGTGACCTCACTATCAATGTCAGACTGAAGCCCTCGGCCGCCACAAGTCTTGACGAAGTGGAGGTAAAGGCGATTCGCAAGCAAACCGGCTCAATGCAGAGCATTAGCGGAGCTGCCGACTATCGTCTAAAAGCTGCCGACGCTACCGGCGGCAGTGTGGAAAGTCTGCTCACCACTCTCGGAGGCGTGAGTTCGAGCAGCGAACTGTCATCGCAATACTCGGTGAGAGGTGGCAGCTATGATGAAAACAGTGTCTATATCAATGGGGTTGAGGTATATCGCCCCCTGCTTGTAAGTTCAGGTCAGCAGGAGGGATTGAGTGTCATCAATCCCGATCTCGTCGACAACATCAGCTTCTCGACCGGAGGTTTCTCGGCCGAATATGGAGACAAAATGTCATCAGCGCTCGACATTACCTATCGCCGTCCTCAGTCTATCGAAGGCTCGGTAGCGCTGTCGATGATGGGTGGCTCGGTGGCTTTCGGCCAAAGCACAAAGAAATGGAGTCAGCTCCACGGCTTGCGTTACAAGCGCAACAACTCTCTGCTAAGTTCACTTGAAACCAAAGGAGAATATGACCCATCGTTTTTCGACTATCAGACTCACCTCCAATGGGCCATCTCCCCAAAATGGCGCACATCGTTTCTCGGCAACATAGCCCTCAACAACTATAAATTTGTTCCGGCCAACCGTGTAACCAATTTCGGCACCGCCAACGATGCCAAACAGTTTAAGGTTTACTTCGACGGCAACGAAAAAGACAAGTTTGAAACATGGTGGGGCGCATGGAGTCTTGATTTTATGCCTAACACCAATACCGCTCTACAGCTCCTCGCCACCGGATTTCTCACCAACGAACTTGTAACCTATGACATTTCGGGTGAATACTGGCTTGATCAGGCCGGAACAGATGGCAGTGATACCGAGGCCGGTATCGGCGGTGAACTTGGCGTTGGCCGTTATCATGAACATGCACGTAACCGTCTCAAAGCCTCGGTTATCGGCCTCACGCTTAAAGGAGCGACCGCCCTGCGACCTTCATCCACAGTGGTCTATGGCGTTAATCTGCGCCGTGAAAAGGTTATGGAGCGCGCAAGCGAATGGGAATTGCGCGACTCAGCCGGCTTTTCTCTCCCTAATGATGGCGAGAATCTGCGCATGATCTATAACCTCACCTCCCGTCAGGATATCGCCTCCACACGCTTCGCCATGTGGGGAGAATACCGATATAAAGCCAACTCGTCGCTCGGATTCTGGAATATCAACGCAGGTGTGAGACTAAGCCACTGGAGTTTCAACCGCGAATGGCTTTTCAGCCCGAGAATGTCGGTGGGATTCGTGCCTGAAGCCAACAATCAGTGGGCCTTCAGATTTGCCACCGGCCTATATTATCAGGCTCCGTTCTATAAGGAATTTCGTGCCGCTGTCTATGATGAAAACGGCAACGGCACCGTTGTTCTCAACCACGACATCAAATCTCAGCGCTCCATTCACTTTATCGGTGGCGCCGATTATACATTCAGAGCTTTCAACCGCCCCTTCAAACTTTCGGGCGAGGGCTATATAAAGGCGCTCGGCAACATAGTGCCCTACGAAATCGACAACCTCAAGGTTGTATATTCAGGCTACAATCAATGCAACGGTTATGCTATGGGTATTGACTTCAAACTGTTCGGACAGTTTGTTGAAGGCAGTGACTCATGGCTAAGCCTCAGCCTCATGCAGGCGCGTGAAAAACTCAACGGAGTAAGTGTGCCGCGACCAACCGACCGCCGCTATAACCTCGCGCTCTATTTCACCGACTATTTCCCCAAATTTCCGCGTCTCAAATTTTCGCTCAGAGGCATATTCTCAGATGGATTGCCCACCACAGCACCCCGTTCCTCACGCGACACAGTTTACTTCCGCACTCCGGCATATAAACGTGTGGATATAGGACTGATGTACGGCCTTCTCCTACCTCCCGCCGACGGCGAAACCCGCACAGGCATCAGCAAGCTGCTCAAAAGCGTATGGCTCGGTATCGACATATTCAATCTGCTCGACATATCAAACGTAAGCTCCTATTATTGGGTCACCGATGTTAACAATCTTCAGTATGCGGTGCCTAACTATCTCACCCGACGGCAAATCAACATTCGTCTTGCCGTAGACTTCTGAACCCGTCACAATCTGTTGATCCGGTAATTTGAGCATGAAAAGATTTTTTTTCGTAACTTTGCGGTCATCATAACTGACCGGTGAAACCAAACGTTCATTCTCCATTTCTATTATAATGAAAACCTCATTGATAATAAGATTCACATTTATCGTTGCCCTTTGGCTCATGCTCTGCTATTTAGTGGTGACCTCCCAGCCGCTCTCATTCAGAGTGATATTTATAATTGTGGCCTCGGGCATTGTGGTGCTTGTGCCGCTGTGGAAAAAATATATCAGAAACAAGCAAAAGGAGAATGAAAATGAGCAAACACCCAAACGATAATACTGCGGCTACCGTAACAGCTCAGCCCCGGCCTCTCGATCCGAAAACCTATCCACTGTTGTCGCGTATCTCCACACCGGCCATGCTTAGGAAGCTGCCGATGGATAAACTTCTGGAGCTATGCGAGGAACTGCGCCGGTTTCTCATTGATAATCTAAGTGTCAATCCCGGCCATTTCGCCTCAAGTATGGGAGCCGTAGAACTTACGGTTGCTCTCCACTATGTTTTCTCAGCCCCCGACGACAGAATAGTGTGGGACGTTGGCCATCAGGCCTACAGCCACAAACTGCTCACAGGGCGCGCTCCACTGTTCTATTCCAACCGCACCCTCGGTGGTCTCAGCGGATTTCCCAATCCTGCCGAGAGCGAATATGATTCGTTTTCAGCCGGCCACGCCTCAAATTCAATTTCAGCCGCGCTCGGAATGGCGGTAGCCTCCCAACTCAAAGGTGAGGAAAATCCCCGGCGCAATGTTGTGGCCGTGATAGGCGACGCCTCCATTTCGGGAGGTCTTGCATTTGAGGGTATCAATAATGCCGCCATCTCAAACAGCAATCTGCTCATTGTGCTCAACGACAATGACATGTCGATTGACCGCAACGTGGGCTCGCTCAACTCCTATCTTGTGAATCTCAATACCTCGAAAAGTTATAACAACCTGCGGATGCGCACATATAACTTTATGAAGCGGCTCAAACTCATCAACGAGTCAAACCGAGGCAGAATACTGAGATTTAACAATTCGCTCAAATCGCTTATATCTAAGGAGCAAAACATTTTTGAAGGTCTCAACATAAGATATTTCGGCCCGTTTGACGGCCATGACCTGCCACGCATCATCAGGGTGCTTACCGACATAAAGGATATGAAGGGTCCCCGTCTGCTTCACCTTCGCACTATAAAGGGCAAAGGATATGAACCGGCAGAGAAAGAGCCGGCCAAATGGCATGCTCCGGGTAAGTTCGATCCTCAAACCGGCAAGCGCATGTCATCGGCATCAGCTTCGGCCTCCTCGCTCAAATGGCAGGATATTTTCGGCACCACACTCGTAGAGCTCGCCCGCAAGAATTCTGAAATCGTGGCTGTAACCGCCGCCATGCCTTCGGGCACTTCGGTCAACATGATGGCTGAGGCTTTCCCCGACCGCACATTCGATGTAGGTATTGCCGAGGGTCATGCCGTTACCTTCTCGGCCGGTCTTGCCAAAGAGGGGCTTCTCCCTTTCGCCGCTATATACAGCAGCTTCCTTCAACGCGCCTACGACAGTATAATCCATGATGTCGCTATTCAGAATCTGCGAGTGACACTATGCATTGACCGTGCTGGACTCGTAGGTGAGGATGGAGTGACCCATCACGGAGTCTATGACATTGCCTATCTCCGCAACATTCCCGGGTTTACCGTCTCCGCACCCCGCAATGCCACATGGCTCAGACGCCTCATGCTCACCGCATCCATGCGCGAAAGCGGTCCCTGGGCAATACGCTATCCACGTGGCAACGCTCCCGCTTCCGACTCCCCTGAAGAGCCGCTTTCAGAGCTTCAGCCCGCTTTAACAGGCAAGGGAGAGTTGCTCCGTGCCGCCGCCAATCCCGAGTCTAAAGGTGTCACCCTGCTCACTCTCGGCCCTATTGCCTTAAACGCGGCTAAAGCCGCCGATATAGTCTCGTCAAAAGGAATTGACTGCGCCCACTATGATATGGTGTTTGCAGCACCTATAGACGAAGAGATACTCCTTAAAGCCGCTCAACTCGGGCGCCCCATCATCACCGTCGAGGACGGCATCGTGGAGGGAGGTATGGGTAGTGCTGTTGCGGAATGGATCTCGTCACGCGGACTTCCCCTTAAAGTAATACGTCTCGGTATTCCCCGCAAATTTATCTCACATGGCAGCGTGGCCCAACTTCAGACACTCTGCGGTCTTGATGCCGAATCGATAGCAGCCACAATCGAAAAGGTTGCCCAGTTTCCGACCAAAATCTCACTCTCATGAAAATTCTGATTTCAGGCGCGGGTGAAGTCGGTGCCCATCTGGCAAAACTTCTCTCACATGAGGAACAGGATGTCACTATTATCGATGCCGACAGCAACAAGCTCGCCATTCTTGACTCAAACTATAACCTTCTTACGATAAAAGGTAATCCCGCTTCATTTTCCGCACTCAAAGAAGCCGGAGCCGCTTCGAGCGATCT
>JAIDXU010000210.1 GCA_029058455.1 Paramuribaculum sp. | reverse complement strand
CCCCAGCCCGCCGCTTAGCCCCCCGGCTTAAGCCGCCCTCCTTGGGGGTGCCCGGAATATTAAGCTGGGGCAGAGTTCATCCACCTTGTCGGGCGGAGAAAACCAGAGGGTCAAGCTTGCCTATTATCTTTCGCAAGAATCCACCCAGCCCACGATGTTTATCTTCGACGAGCCTACCACCGGCCTCCACTTCCACGACACCGCGACTCTGCTCGACGCCTTCAACCGTCTTATCGCCAAAGGTCACACCATTGTGATAATCGAGCATAACATCGACGTTATCAAAACCGCCGACCATGTGATAGATATAGGTCCCGAAGGAGGTGACGCAGGCGGTCAGGTGGTGTGTGAAGGTACACCCGAGCAGATAGCCGCCTGTAAAGCATCATATACCGGCCAACATCTCGCTCCCAAACTTATCTCAGGAACTTAGGCGCGAGAATAAAGATACCGAGCGAGATGCCGCAGTTCCAGTTGTTGGAGGGGTAGCTCTGATAGTTGCCGTAGGCGCTGAGCGATCCGAAAGGAAGATTGACCACTGCGGCTACCTCGCCGAAAAACTCCGGGTTTGACAGCCATTTGCCATAAACCGCCTCATGATATTCGTTAGCCTCTATTTTGCGTAAGGGCAGGAATGCGTTGAAAGTGCCTCTAAGCTGAAGATATTGGCTTATGTTCCATATCGGCACAACTCCGGCCGCGGCATAGGAGTTGGCGCGGAAAGCACGGTTAAAGGCGTTATAGCTTGACGGAGTAGGGAGAAATGCGGGTGCCTCGACAATAGCCTGACTATAGTTACGCGACAGCTTGCGGGTTGAGGCGAGAATGTCGAGAGTGCCGCCAAGCACAAAATGTTTGTGCAAACTTTTGTAGCCCTCCATCTTGAGTTCGGCCTGAACAAACAGCGGATGCCTGTTGTCACCGGTCACGGTCGTGGGGTCGTAGGGAGTGAAACGCTGATTGCCATACACCCCCATAGCCACCACCGACACGCGGCCTCCCGCAGTGGGATAGGATGTGCGGTTGAGGGTATTGAGATCATATTCGCCGCGGAGCTGCACATAATCGCTCACAACCTTGTCACGACCCGGCTGCACATCAAGCTGAATGTCGGCCTGATAGAACCGGTCGGTAAGATGCGCTCCGCCGATACTCAGCTCGGCAATGCCTTTGCGCCCCGCCGCCATACAGTAGTTCAGACGCATAAACGCCTCTGAATTGGTCACAAATGTTGGAGTGTGTAGGTCATAGAACATCTTGTCGCTTTCATGGAATTTCTCGCGCGACAACACACCCTGAAGTTTCAAATAGGAAGGATTGTGGGTTAGGAGCATAAATTTTGCGTAGGCCTGTGCGGCAAGATAGCTCTGTCCCACCCACGCGTTGACTCCCGCGTCAAACGAATTAAAGCTCAAAGTATTATATCCCAGATTAAAGAACAGCATACTTGAGGTCGACGACGAGATATAGCCGCCAGCTCCGGCACGGAAGCCGTTTTTAACCTTTGCGTTGAGATGGAGAGTAAACAGCGAGTCGCCCGGTTCTCTCACCGCAGTGGGTACAAGATTTGAAAGCTGACCCGGAGTAACCGCACGATAATAACTGTCGCGGGCCCTCATGATACCGAATGTGTCGGCCATGTTATGGGTAAAGAGATATTTCAGATAATCATTCTGGCCGCGGGTACCTCCGGTCACGCTTACCGAGTCAAACCTCAGATAAGGAGTGTTATCCTTAAACACCTGCCTCTTTACCTCACGGGCCACGGGCGAAATGCGCGAGGTGACACGGTTTTCAACCGAATCGATCATCTCCATCGCCTTCTCATATCCGCGCTGATAGATCAGTGGTGCCTTTCCGAAGTCAAGCAGATTGAAGTCTGACACATCAACGTGAATCTTTATACCCTCATCGGCAGGAAGCGAATAATCGTTGTTCTGAATAATCATATCCTCAAGCTGCTGAAGCACATCGTTGGCTTTGGGCTTGGTATCGGCAGTGGTTACATCCACTCCGATTATAATATCGGGAGCGAAATCGCTCTTCATCACATCTACCGGGAAATTGTCATATATTCCGCCGTCATACATCAGAGTGCCGTTCATCTCGATAGGACGGAACACGAGAGGAAATGTCATGGAGGCACGGATGGCATCGCCAAGCTGACCGGAGCGGCACACAACCTTACGCTTGGAATAAACGTCTGATGTGACACATCTGAAAGGCACGAAAAGATTATTGAAATCCCCGTCGATCTGAGCGGTATAGGCACTGAATATCATCATAAATCCGAAATTCATAGGTATCGGAGATATGAGGCTGGTTGGCAACATGCTTGTAACCTGAGTGCTGTCGCCTTCACCGAAATTAACCGTAGTAAACGCGGGGGTAGGCTCGTTTTCGGCGAAATAATACACATAATCGGGATTCACAGTGCCGGTGGCCCAGTAGTTGAACTCGGGCGACTCGATGAGTTTCATCATCTCGTCGGTAGTGAAGCCCATCGAATAAAGTCCTCCCACAATAGCACCCATCGAAGTACCCGCTACAAAGTCGATAGGAATATTATGCTCCTCAAGAGCTTTAATCACACCTATATGAGCTATGCCTTTGGCGCCTCCGCCACTCAACACCAAGCCGACCGACATAGGCTTACCGCTGTTAAAGTGTGATGCCGACGCAAGAGAATCGCCTGCGGCGTCAGGGGTCGTAAG
>JAIDXU010000021.1 GCA_029058455.1 Paramuribaculum sp. | reverse complement strand
TGCCTGATCGGCCTCATATCACGGCTAAGTGCATCATTCTCAGCCGCTTTCCGATGACATGCGGTAAAACCGTCTGCAAAGTTATGATTTTTTTTTCTTTCTACCAAATATTTACGCTCAAAGCGCCGATTTTTATGGTTTTCCCCAATAAAAACGCCGCATAAGAAGTTGCCCTCCGCCCTATCCGAGAGCCTTGAGCACAGTGCGTATTTTTTCGTCGGTAGTGAGTCGCGTAGGCACTAAGGGGAGTCGGAGCACATTTTCGATAAAACCCATCGCATTGAGAGCGCATTTCACGCCTGCCGGGTTACCGTCGACAAACAGCAACGAGAACATTTCGGTAAATTTATGGTGAATGGCTCGCGCGCGGTCATAGTCTCCTTCAAGCGCGAGTCTCACCATGCGTGAAAACTCTTTCGGAAACGCGTTTCCGATCACGCTTATCACGCCAACTGCTCCGAGAGTAATCAGAGGGAAAGTTATGCCGTCATCGCCCGATATAACCATAAAGTCATCACGCTTGCGCTTGATGATATCGTCCATCTGCGTGATATTGCCCGAAGCTTCCTTTACGCCTACAATATTGGGAAACTCATTCGACAGGCGCAGGGTTGTCTCGGCTGTCATATTTACTCCGGTGCGCCCGGGCACATTATATAATATAACAGGCAGAGGCGACGCCTCGACAACGGCGCGGTAGTGCTGATAGATTCCCTCCTGCGAGGGCTTGTTATAATAGGGCACCACCGAAAGTATGGCGCTGAACTTGCTCAGGTCGGTAGTCTTAAGCTCATTTACCACCATATCGGTGGAATTACCTCCGACACCAAGCACCAAGGGCAAGCGGCCGGCCACACGGTCGGCCACAAACTCGCGTATCTGCCGGCGCTCATCAGGGGTGAGCGTCGGAGTCTCAGCTGTGGTACCAAGCACCACAAGATAGTCAATGCCGTTTTTAATCTGATATTCAAGCAGACGCGCCAACGCGTCAAAATCAATCGATTTATCAGACTTAAAAGGGGTTATGAGAGCTACGCCCATACCCTGAAGGTTTATACGGCCCATATATTATCGCTGCAGTTATGATTATGGAGATTGTCACTCCAAGGGTTTCTGATTGACATGGCGCCTTAGTGGCGCAACATTTCTACGGCAAAATTAGTCATTCTTGCCCTTAAAATCAAAACCTCGGCAAAATATTTTCACCCTCCATATTGCTTTTTGACATTGAGGGTGTCAGAATCTCTCACTCACTATCTCGCGAAACTTGATGAGGAGATTGCCAAAGTTTCTCATTTTGCCAATCACTCGGGAAACCCATCGCTGATACATCTACATTGGGATATTTACCAAGTAAAGACCTGAAACGAGCAGCAAATGTATTCTGAGGATTGACTGTCTGAAGAAAATACAACAGAATTGACATGATATAATACACACGCTTTGTATCATCCGGAATAGCTATAAATGGCAGATGAGTCCTACGGGGAACGAGTGCGTTAATGCTTAGCCTACGGTTCCACAACCTGCTGTGATGTGCGCATATATTTCGCACATAAACTATTGAGTGCAGCCACGACTCCATAATGGTATCAGTAAGGCCATAAAATCTCGCTACTTTTCTACGCGCATGACCGGCTTTAAGCCAGCGGTACATCATTGACAACGTACCGAATGAACTAACTTCAAATGTCATCCAGCTTGGCGGAAACTCATTTGAATACCTACGTTGAAAATCTACGAGCGCATCCTCATCACTTCGGCGCAATTCTGCCTCCAGACTTGATAATAATCCGGCATGACGATTGGCATCCCTGAAATTTGAAGAGTTTTCAAACCAATACACACCCGACTCATCCCCCATTATTAATGACAATTGTGTCCTTATGGAAATTTCAATTTTCTCCATCTCTGAGCAAATTATCTTCCTGAGTTCAGAGTCAAACTTATAGAGGTTATAAGCATCTTCAAAATTTGTGCCGGGCTTGAAAGTTCGAGAACCCGAAACTCGGAATGGAGTAAGATAGCTCTTCATCCTGAAAAGACTTATGTTTTCAAGAATGTGTTGTGCTCTGTTTTCATCAGTAAAAACCAGACCTTCTGATTGCAGAAGCCTTATCTGTTCCGCAACTGAAATTTGTGGTTGAATGTAGCGTGGCAGTGTCATAAAAAAGAAAAACTTACCCTGAGCGCGCTG
>JAIDXU010000209.1 GCA_029058455.1 Paramuribaculum sp. | reverse complement strand
TGTTTTCTACCCTAACCACGCGTGTTTTTTTTTTCCCCGACAAACAGCAGCGACTCGTCGCGGAGCTCTTTTATGAATTGGCCGTCGACAACCACTTCAATATAATCCAATAAACGGCTCATGGATTCCATCTCCATGAGCTGTTCATATTTATAACCGGTATATAACCATACGGTCAATCCCGCTTCCCTTATTCCGGCGGCAAGAGTGATCAGCTCCTCGCCCTGCATTACGGGGTCACCGCCGGTAAAGGTTACGTCGAGGCCGCGGTCTGTCAACAGCGTCAGCAGTTCGGAAATTTCCATTTCTCTACCGCTGTCAAAACTCCATGACTGGGGATTATGACAACCTTCGCAATGATGTGAGCATCCGGCAAAGTAAATAGAATTGCGGAAGCCGGGACCATCGACTGTGGTTGCCTCTATAATTTCAATCACTCTCAGCATGAGCGGCTGTCTGAGTAATTATTTATGCACTACGCGGTCGTGGAGCTCGGCAAGCTTGGCACTGTTCCAACGGTCGGTAGTGCCTACGAGATAGCCGGTAATGCGCTGAAGTCTGTCGATATGCTTGCTGTTGCATTTGGGACAAGCTTCAAGATCTGCTGAAGCATCCTCATAACCACATTCCATGCAGCGGTTTCGGTTATGGTTCACCGAACAATAGCCTATGTTATGTTTATCCATCAGGTCAACAATCTGGGCTATAGCGAGAGGATTGTGGGTGGCATCACCGTCGATTTCAACATAGAAGATGTGACCGCCACGGGTCAGCTCATGATAGGGAGCCTCGATTTTGGCCTTGTGAGCCGGCGAGCAGTGATAGTATACCGGCACATGATTTGAGTTGGTGTAATACTGTTTGTCGGTAATGCCGGGAATTACGCCGAAAGTCTTACGGTCGGCAGCAGTAAATTTGCCTGAAAGACCCTCGGCCGGAGTTGCAAGCACCGAGAAATTGTGGTTATAGCGCTCTGAAAACTCGTTGGCGCGTGAACGCATGTGTGATACAATGCGGAGGCCCAGAGCCTGTGCTTTCTCCGATTCGCCATGATGCTGGCCGGTGAGAGCTACCAGACATTCAGCCAAGCCGATAAATCCGATACCGAGAGTGCCCTGATTGATTACCGGCTCAATAGTCTCGTTAGGCCCCAGAGTGTTGGCTCCGTTCCATAGCCGTGACATCAGCAGCGGGAATTGCTTTGCAAGGGCGGTTTTCTGGAAGTCAAATCTGTCGCAGAGCTGACGCGCGGTTATTTCAAGAACTTCATCGAGATGTTTGAAAAATCTTTCGATGCGCTCGTTTTCATCCTTCACTGCCATCTGTTCGATTGCCAGTCTCACGATATTGATAGTTGTGAAACTGAGATTTCCGCGGCCTATCGAGGTCTTTTCGCCAAAACGGTTTTCAAAAACTCGTGTACGGCAGCCCATTGTGGCTACTTCATAATTATAGCGCAGCGGGTCATCCTCACGCCATTTCTCATGCTGGTTGAATGTAGCATCGAGATTCACGAAGTTGGGGAAGAATCGGCGGGCGGTGACTTTGCAGGCCAGACAGTAAAGGTCATAGTTTCGGTCTCCGGGCAGATAGCTCACTCCCCTCTTTTTCTTCCATATCTGAATGGGGAATATAGCAGTCGCGCCACCGCCTACACCTTCATAGGTAGAGTTAAGGAGCTCGCGGATTATGCAGCGTCCTTCGGCCGAAGTATCGGTGCCATAGTTAATCGAGCTGAATACAACCTGATTGCCACCGCGCGAGTGGATAGTGTTCATGTTATGGATAAAAGCCTCCATAGCCTGATGAACTCTCCCGACGGTGAGATTTATGGCGTGTTGTTTGATTTTCTCATCACCTTCAAGACCTTCGAGCGGTTTTTTGATATAATCGTCAATCTCCGCATTATAAAGGTGTGAAAAATCTTTTAGTTCATAGTTTTCGATTTTCTTTACCTCTTCGATATATGATTCTCTCACAAACGGCGCAAGATAGAAATCGAAGGCGGGAATAGCCTGACCGCCGTGCATTTCGTTTTGGGCTGTCTCAAGCGAAATACAGCTTATTATAGATGCGGTTTCAATGCGCTTGGCAGGACGGCTTTCACCGTGACCCGCTGTGAAACCATATTTCAGTATCCGGTCTAAAGGATGCTGAACGCAGGTGAGACTCTTTGTAGGATAATAATCCTTGTCGTGAATATGGATATATCCGTTGCGGGTTGCCTCACGAGCTTCAGGCGACAGGAGATAATCGTCAACAAAAGGTTTGGTGGTTTCGCTCGCAAATTTCATCATCATACCGGCCGGAGAGTCGGTATTCATGTTTGCGTTTTCGCGGGTTATATCATTGCTTTTGGCCTCGATTATCTCAAGAAAAATATCGCGAGTTTTGGCTCGTCGCGCAATGCTGCGCTGATCGCGATATGCGATATAGCGTTTGGCCACCTCCTTGCGGGGTGACTTCATCAACTCAAATTCCACCATATCCTGAATCTGCTCCACGGTCATCTGCTCTTGTCCGCGGGCGGTAATGCGGTCGGAAATACGTCCGAGCAGGCTTTCATCCTCGCCGAGTTCGGTGGCAAGCATGGCTTTGCGGATTGCAGCTTTGATCTTTTCTTCGTTATAGCCAACGATACGGCCATCACGTTTCACTACCGTTTGTATCATGGATCAGGTGGGTAATAT
>JAIDXU010000208.1 GCA_029058455.1 Paramuribaculum sp. | reverse complement strand
GCATGGGGTGCATTTCGTCAGGCTACCGAGGTGTGGAAAGAGTCGACCGACGCTACCGACAGTAAAGAGAAATTCGAGCAGGAGATGATATTTCCTATCGGTAATCCCAATGATGGTTTTGCGCAATATTTCATTGGTCAGAGCTATCTCGCTCCCTTGTCAACCGAGCAGGTTGGTATCTTTAATGTGACCTTTGAGCCGGGTTGCCGCAATAACTGGCATATTCATAATGCATTGGAAGGCGGAGGTCAGATATTGGTGTGTGTCGCCGGCGAAGGATGGTATCAGGAATGGGGTAAACCTGCCGTTAAGATGCGTCCCGGTGATGTGATCAATATCCCTACCGGAGTGAAGCATTGGCACGGTGCTGCGGCTGACAGCTGGTTCTCGCATCTGGCCATTGAGGTGCCCGGCAAAGATGGCTCTAACGAGTGGCTCGAAGCGGTCGACGACGAGCATTACAATAATCTCTGAGTCGAAACTTTAGAATAGCGTAGGCTCGGGAACGAGTCTGAAAGAGAGACGGTGGTAAGGTGACAACCCGTATTCGGTTATAGCACGCCTGTGGGCTGCAGTGGGATAACCCTTGTTGATGTTCCAGTCATATTGCGGATATTGCGCATGAAGTTCGGTCATCAGCTGATCCCTGTGAGTCTTGGCAAGAATCGAAGCGGCGGCAATGTTTCCGAATCTACCGTCTCCTTTTATATATGTGGTATGGGGTATCGAGCCGTAGGGCTTGAATCGGTTGCCGTCTACAATTACGGCTTCGGGCCTGAGAGTCAGCATATCGAGGGCACGGTGCATGGCGAGAATCGAAGCGTTAAGGATATTGATACGGTCAATTTCCTCATTGCTTACAAAGGCGACGGCCCATGCCAAAGCTTCACGCTCGATTATAGGGCGCAGTTGCTCGCGACGTTTTTCGGTTAATTTTTTTGAGTCGTTAAGCCACTGATGAGAGAAGTCGGGTGGCAATATTACAGCGGCGGCACATACCGGCCCTGCGAGACAACCTCTGCCGGCTTCATCACACCCGGCTTCTATTATAGCCGGATTGGCACAGGAGGGGAGCAGATCACTCATTTGATTATTCGATGAATCCGTAACCGAGCCCCTGACGGTTGACGATATTGCGCCCATATACGCCTATTTTCTTTCTCAGGCGGGAAATATTGGTGTCGACAGCGCGTTCGCTAACCGAGGTGTCATCAGCGTCCCACGCCTCGTTACGGATAGTGTTGCGGTCGAAAAATTGATTGCGGTGGCGCAAAAAGAGGGCAAGAATGAGAAATTCCGTGCGAGAGAGATTGATAGGCTGCTCGTCGATTGTGACTGTTCCGAGTCCGAGATCTATCACAAGATTCTCATAACGCATACGGTTGCTCATGCGACGCTTTGACATCATCTTACGACGACGTAATACCGATTTGACTCTCGCAACAAGTTCACGCGTGGAAAAAGGCTTTGGAATATAATCGTCGGCACCAGCATCAAGGCCGTTGACAATATCATCTTCACTGGCTTTCTGAGACACGAAAATAAAAGGCACGTTGTAGGTGTCGGGATTGCGTCTCATGCGCGAAGCAAGTTGAAAACCATTCATTTCATCATTCGACATCAGATCGATCAACACCAGTGAATAGTTGCCCGGCAGCATACTGAGCGCATCCGTGCCGTTGTGACAAATATCCATAGCATATCCCTCGCTTGTGAACTTATATTGCAGAAGTTCACAAGACATGAGGTCTTCATCTACTAAGAGAAGTGAATCATTTTCTGAAGTGCCGCTCATTAGAGTATTAAAGCGAGTTGGTGATGAATTGTAAATGAATGAGTGTTACGGTTTAAAACACAATGATGTCAGCAAAATACTTTTACGACATAGAGGAGGGGGTTGTGCAGACAAAAGTCTATACAAAGTTATAAAAATTTATGAATATAAGCCACCGTAGAATTTGCTGTTGTTGAAATGTAACAGAACTTTATTATTCTTCTAACAAATATGCAGTTACCGGTCTAAACGACAGCAACCGCCATAGAAAATGACGGTTGCCGTTAAATAGCTTGATTGCAGATGTTTATGCCTTTATTGCGCTTTTAGATATTTCTTTCACGGCATCAACGACATTGATGATGTAATCACCGGTTTTTTCAAGATCGCTTATAAGATCCATGTAATAGATACCAGCCTGATATTCATACTGTTTATTGTTAATGCTCTCGATATTGGCATTTCTCACGAGGTTGCGGTAGTTGTTGATCTCGCGCTCGGCATTATAGCCGGCGATAATCTCATGAGTATCGATATGATCGAGATTATTGAGGAGGGCAACCATGCGACCCATTGATTTTTCGACAAGAGCAAACATCGAGTCTAAGCTGGCATAAATTTCAGGTGTGAATTTGGCTGCGCTTTGCTGTTTGCGTAACATTATCTTGCCCGCACCCACACAGCAGTCGGCAATGCTTTCAACCTCACTCACGATTTTGAGCAGAGAGGCGATACGCAGTTTACCTGCATTTGAAAGACGACCTTCGGCGCATCGGTTGAGATAGTGGGCAATTTCAATCTCCATTCTGTCGGAAATTTCCTCATATTTCTCGAGTCGTGAATAGAGGCGTGAGAAATCATCGCTTCCTTCTTTGGTGTGGAGCAGTTCCTGTGCCATCGGCAACATACGGCCTACACGCTCGGCAAAAACATGCAGCTCTTTCTCTGCCTGTGTAATATTGAGTTCGGAAGCCGCAAGGAGACCGCCGCGGATAAACTTGAGATTGAATTCCTCTTCTCCTTTTGATTTGGCGGGGATGATCCATTCAACAATCTTCACATAAAGCTTGGTGAACCAAATCATGATGGAGACATTGATTATCTTATAGACGGTGTAAAAGACCGAAAGACCAATCGACGCGCTTACCTGCATTGTCATTACCTGAGAGAGAATGGCTGACAAACGGGCATGAAGCGGATGGTTTTCAGGAAGCGCTTTGCTGAAAAGGTTATTGTAGATTTCGGGGTCGCTGACCTGAAGATTATTTACAAATTTATATAAGGCATCGGGATCGCCGACACCGGTCGAAATACATATATCCTGAATAAGTTTGGTGAATGGGGTAAAGAGGGCGAGACACCATATCATACCCAAAATATTAAAGAGAAGGTGACCCATAGCGGTGCGCTTTGCAGCAATATTACCGCTCAGAGAGGCAAGGATAGGAGTGATGGTGGTACCGATAGCCGAGCCGAGCACAATGGCGCAGGCGAGGTTGAAATCAATCCATCCCTTTGAAAACATTATAAGGCAGATGGCGAATGTGGCGGCCGAAGATTGAATAACCATCGTCACGGCACATCCTACGGCCACAAATATTACAATAGAGGTGAATCCAAGCGAAGCATAGTGGCGCAGGAAAGCAAACATTTCGGGGTTGTTCTGGAGGTCAGGCACATAATTGCTTATCATGTTAAGACCGAGGAACAATAGCGCGAAACCTATGAGAAATTCACCTATCGATTTGGTACGGCTACGCGATGAAAAAAGCAACGGCACCGCCACCGCCATCAGCGGTATGGCAAATGCCGATATGTCAACCTTGAATCCGAACAGCGAGATGATCCATGCTGTAAACGTTGTGCCTACGTTGGCTCCGAAAATTACGGCCATAGATTGCTGGAGGGTCATCAGACCGGCGTTAACAAAGCTTACAACCATTACAATCGAGGCACTCGAGCTTTGAATCAGCGCTGTGATGAAGAAACCGGTGATCAGACCTGCAAACCTATTGCGGGTCATGGCTCCGAGAATGTTGCGCAGACGGTCGCCTGCGGCTTTCTGGAGGCCTTCACTCATCACCTTCATGCCATAGAGGAATAGACCCACCGAGCCTATCAGTCCAAGGAAATCAAGGAAAGTATAGTTCATTGTTTATAATAATGAAATTTGGTTTTGAGGGCGGAAAAAAGCTTTGCCCCATTTTTGGCAAAATTAAGAAAAGTTGAATAAATGTGAAAATATTTAAAAGAATATTTCCACGCCCAACAACAAAAAAAT
>JAIDXU010000207.1 GCA_029058455.1 Paramuribaculum sp. | reverse complement strand
CTGCTCGATATATTCGGGCTTGAACATCATGAATCTCTCGAAGAAGCCATTTATGTGGTTTTGATTGTGGCGATTGGCCTCGCATTGGGCTGGCTTGTAAGATATGTTATTCTGAAAGTCACTCAGGCAATCGTGAAGCGCTATAAGACCGATCTTGCCAAACAATTGCTTGAAAACAAGGTGCTTGCCAAGTGCAGTCATATTATCACGCCTCTTGTGATAATGTCGCTTGCTCCCTTTGCATTTGAAAGCGAGAGCTTTGTTCTTCATATTCTGATGAAGATTCTCATTGTCTATACCATCATTGTAGTGACGATGGCGCTTGTTGCGATAGCTACCTTTGTATGGATGAGATTTGATAAGCGCAACAATACCAAGAACCTTCCCCTCAAAGGTATTCTCAATGTGGTGACCGGATTATTGTGGATTATCGCCGCAATAATCGTGGTGAGTGTGTTGGTCGACAAATCACCGGCTGTGCTGCTCACAGGTCTCGGTGCCTTTGCCGCCGCATTGATGTTGATTTTCAAAGATTCTATTCTCGGTTTCGTGGCCGGAATACAGCTGTCGGAAAATGATATGCTGCGTGTGGGTGACTGGATCGTAGTTCCGTCGACAATCGCCAACGGTATAGTAATAGATGTGAGTCTTACGGCGGTTAAGGTGCAGAACTGGGACAATACGATCGTAACCCTTCACACATATACCCTTGTCAGCTCGTCGTTCCAGAACTGGCGCGGTATGACCGATTCAGGTTGGCGTCTTATATCGAAAAGCTTTATTTTCGACACCGACAGCGTGCTTCCCGCTACCCCCGATATAATCAATAGAGTGAAAGATCTTCCCGGAATGTCAGACTTCCTTGCCAAAGCTGCCAACGGACCGTTCTACGACCCCGGAGTGGCATGTGTCAACGGTTCAACCGAGACTAATCTGGGCTTGTTCCGCGCCTATATGAGCGGCTATCTGGTTAATCATCCCAAGATTGCTAAAGACCAGCAGGTGCTTGTTAATATTCTCAAGCCGTCGGCTGAGGGTATGCCTCTGCAGATATACTGCTATACAACAACAGCTTGGACCGCCTATGAGGCAGTCCAAAGCGAAATTATCGAGCACGCGGCTCTTATGTGTCCCAAGTTCGGGCTTAGAGCGGCATCGGCCGATTACAGAGATGTGGCGTTTACTGACGTCACTCCCCGCATAGCCGAGCAGCCCGGTTTGAGTTCGGTTAATCAGGCTCAATCAAAAGATGAGCCGTCGAAACAGTGAGTACAGATTTTGCACTTAGGCAGACCGATTGAATCAACCACGTTTTCGAGAGAGGCGAATTTCAGCGAGTCAAAACCAAGCTGCTGACGCATAGTCTCTACCAAAGCGTTATATTCAGGTGAGCCGGTAGTGGCATATTCCTTGAGCTTGAGATTGTGATCACCTTCGCGTTGCTTGATGATGCGTCGTGTGATCAGCTCAAGCTCACTTTTTGATGAAGTGAAGTTGATGAAGCGGCAGGGATAGATGAGCGGAGGGCAGGAGATTCTCACATGAGCTTCCTTGATGCCGGCTTCATAGAGACATTTCACATTGTCTCTGAGCTGGGTGCCTCTCACAATCGAGTCGTCACAGAAAACCACTTTTTTGCCACGGAGTAATCCATTGTTAGCTATGAGCTTCATGCGGGCCACAAGTTCACGGCGCTCCTGAGTGCCCGGGGTAAATGAGCGGGGCCATGTGGGGGTATATTTCACAATGCCTCGTTTGTAGGGCACGCCGAGACCTTGTGAATAGCCGAGAGCCATGCCGATACCTGAATCGGGAATGGCGCTTACAAAGTCTACCTCTACATCGTCTTCGGCCGCCATCGCCTTGCCGCAGCTGTATCTCATTTCGTCGACGTTGCGGTCTTCATATTCGCAAACGGGATAGCCGTAGTAGGTCCAGAGGAAAGCGCATATCTGCATTTCTTTGCCCGGCTCTTTAAGCACGACCATCTGCTCGGAGTTGAATTCCACGATTTCACCCGGACCGAGATTCTTGACTATTTCATAATCGAGGTTAGGGAAAGAACATGTCTCGGATGAGGCTGCATAGGCTCCATCCTTGTGTCCGATTGCGATAGGTGTGCGGCCGAGACGGTCGCGGGCAGCCACTATCGAGCCGTCGGTTTTGAGAATCAGCATCGAGCATGAACCTTTGATGCGATTGTAGACATTCTCAATGCCGCTGACAAGATCGGAGCCTTCGCTAATGAGCGCAGCGATCATTTCGGTGGGGTTGAGAATATCGTAGGAGTGCTCGCAGAAGTGATGACCTTTGGCAAGCAGTTCACCTTCAAGCTGGTTGATGTTGTTGATGCGACCAACGGTTACTATGGCAAATTTACCGAGATGGCAATTTACTATAATCGGCTGGGCGTCTGTGTCAGATATGACGCCGATGCCGCTACAACCGGTAAATTCGTCGAGATCACCTTCGAATTTGGTGCGGAAATAAGTGTTTTCGATGTTATGAATCGAGCGGGTGAATGAAAATTCATCACTCACAGTCGCAATACCGGCGCGACGGGTGCCGAGATGAGAATTGTAGTCAACACCATAAAAAAGGTCGTTGATACAGGGTTGGCGCATAGCTGTGCCGAAGAAACCTCCCATTGTCTTTCAGTATTTAGTTAATTGGTTTAATTGGGAACTCGTATAAAACAAAATAAAAAGAGAAACCTGAGCTGTCACATGAGCGGTTGTCAGTGAGGCGGGCGGTTTCTCTTTTATTATTTCAGTTGTCAGGATTGACTCTGCTTGCCGGTGGTTTTTTCAATCCACTTGCGGGCATTGATAAACGCGTCAATCCACGGGGTTACGTCATCGTTAGTTCTCGAAGCAGGGTAGTAGGCACACTGCCAGGGGAAGATGGCTCTTTCGAGGTGGGGCATCATGGCAAGATGACGACCGTCGGCAGAGCAAATACCTGCAACAGCTCCGCGTGAACCGTTGGGGTTGCCGGGATAGCCTGCATAGTTATATCTGAGAGCCACATTATAGTTCTCGGCAGGCACAGGAAGATTGAATTTGCCTTCACCGTGTGCCACCCATATACCCGCTTTTGTGCCGGCTAACGAACCGAACATTACGGAGGGTGAATTTTCAACGGTCACACCGAGGAATGCCGATTCAAACTTGTGGCTGTCGTTATGCTCCATCTTTGCCCGTTTGTCGGGAACGATAAGATTGAGCTCGATCATGAGCTGACAACCGTTGCAGACTCCGAGGCTGAGGGTGTCGGTGCGCTTATAATAATTTTCAAGCGATTTGCGGGCCTGTTCGTTCCAAAGGAATCCTGACGCCCATCCTTTTGCAGAGCCAAGCACATCGGAATGTGAGAAGCCTCCGCAGAACACTATCATGTTGACATCCTCAAGGGTCTCGCGGCCGGACATGAGGGCGCTCATGTGAACGTCTTTAACGTCGAAGCCGGCGAGATAGAGAGAGAAGGCCATTTCGCGGTCGCCGTTCACACC
>JAIDXU010000206.1 GCA_029058455.1 Paramuribaculum sp. | reverse complement strand
GTGATTGAATCCAATCTCACCACCCATGCCGTAGAGCGGTTTATTTCGCGCAACAATGTCTCGCCGGCTAACGCCAGATATTGTTCTGTGGCCGGCAACGGAGAGGAGTTTCTCAAAAAGTTGAGACGCATGATTCCCAACGTCATGCGCCTGAACTCGCAGCTACCCCTCCCCCTCGCTATCGACTACGGCACTCCCGGCACCCTCGGCACCGACCGCATTGCCGCGGCCGCCGGCGCCCTGTCGCTCCATCCCGGTTGTCCGCTCTTTGTGGTCGACGCAGGCACTGCGGTGACCTATGACTATGTCACGGCGTCAGGACGATTTGCTGGCGGTAACATTGCCCCCGGCATGACCATGCGCCTTGAAGCTCTGCATAGGTTCACAGCCAGATTGCCTCGCCTCGAAATGCCCCGCGAACTTCCGGCCGACCGTTTTCTCGGCACCGATACCAGTTCGGCCATGATACTCGGAGCGGTTTACGGCATAGTCGGCGCACTTGCTTACTATCGCACCCGTCTGCCGGCCGATACAATCACAGTAGTGACCGGCGGCTGGGCCACTGCCCTTGCCAAAATATGTGACTTTGACGTGGATGTGCAGCCCAATCTTGTGAGTGCCGGGCTAAACTCCATTCTCAACTTCAACCTCAGCAACCCAAAATGTTGCCCGACTGACTAAAAAGATTTTTCCATTCCAAGATAATATATGACCAACGAAACCTCCAACATAAGCCGCCGCGTAACTCTCAGGGTTATCGCCGCAATGTTCGCCCTCATCTGTCTGGCGCCCTGCCTCAACGCTCAGGATATTGTCAGCCCCTATTCGCGACTCGGCTACGGCCTGCTCAACAACAACGCCACCGCCACACAGCGCCAGATGGGCGGCGTGGGATATGCCATGAATTCATCCCGCCAGATCAACGCCATGAACCCCGCCAGCTATGCCTCGATCGACTCGATGACATTTCTTTTTGACATGGGCATAAACTATGCGGCCATCAATCTCAGAGAATCGGGTGAGTCGGTCAACCGTCAGGGGGGCGGCCTCGACTACATCACTATCCAGGTGCCTATCTGCAGCTTTATCGGTGCCAGTGCCGGTCTCGTGCCTTATTCAACCGTAGGCTATGCGTTCGGAACCGAACTTGGCGACAACGCCTCATCGATACGTCAGGGCAACGGCGGTCTCAACCAAGCCTATCTCGGCGTAGGTATCTCTCCGTTTAAAGGTTTCTCGGTCGGTGCCAATGTGAGCTATCTTTTCGGCACAATAACCCATGATGTCATGACCACTCCCACGGGCAGCACAACCGCTCTGTTTGAGCAGGTAATGCAGGTGAGAGACTACAATCTGCTCATCGGCGCGCAATATCACTTCCGCCCGGTAGACGACCACATGATTTCACTCGGTCTCACCTACACCCCTTCAAAATCTCTGCTCGGCCACACATGGGTAACCAAATATGACATGGTCAACGATGTCACCAACAATAATAACAACACCATTATTAAAGCCGACACCGTAGTGGCGCGCACCAACATGCGCAACAATTTCACCACTCCCGAGAGCTGGGGCGCGGGTATAGGCTACAGATGGAGCAACAAACTCTATATCGAGGCCGACTTCACCTATCAGCCATGGGCCAAAGCGAAATTCCTTGAAATGAAAAATTTTGCCTCCTCAAAGTTTGCCGACCGCTGGCAGGCGGGAATCGGTGTGCAATACACACCCAAACAGAGAGGTTCATATATGGAGCGTGTTAACTACCGTATCGGCGCATTCTACAACCGTGACTATATAATGGTTGGTGACAACAACGTGAGAGACCTCGGAGTGAGCTGCGGTTTCGGCTTCCCCGCTCCCATGAGCAAGACAATCATAAATCTCGGCTTTGAATACCGCCATCGTCAGGCTCACCCCAATCCCCTGCTCAAGGAAAACCATTTTAATGTTACCCTCAGCGTGAACTTCAACGAAATGTGGTTCTTCAAACGCCGCATTAACTAAATTCTCAGCACTCGGATGGCCGGTTGCAGATCTCTGCTGATATTGCCCGTAGCGGCGACCCTGTTGGTCGCGGCCGGAGCTGTCTTTACATCATGCGAGGATAAAAAGCCCGACACGATAGCAGGGTCAATCGACCCTGAAAAGGTGCCCACCATGACCACCACAATGGTCAACACCGTGATTTCCGATTCAGGCTACCTGCGCTATCGCATCATAGCTCCGGTGTGGCACATCTATGACGAGGCCAAAGACCCCTACTGGAGCTTTCCGGAGGGTATGCACATGGAACGTTTCTCACCCGAATTGGCTGTCGACGCCACGATCGACTGTGATTCGGCAAAATTCTACACCCGCAGGCAGCTGTGGCAGCTCGACGGAGCTGTTGACATATCCTCACCCGACGGGCAGCGATTCCTTACCGAGCAGCTGTTCTGGAGTCAGCCCAACCGCGAGGTCTACAGCGACTCGTTTATTCACATCGAGCGCCCCGACAGGGTGATGGAAGGATGGGGTTTCAAGTCAAACGAAACGATGTCAAACTACACCCTGCTCAACCCCTCGGGCATATTCCCCATGTCGCAGTTCAGACCCAACGGCGAGCCTACTACCGCTCCCTACGATCCGGCGGCCGCAGGTGACTCCGACCCCGCCGACGCCCAGTTTACCGACACGGCATTTAACGGAACACCCAACGACACCACATTTGTAAGCACCGCGCCGGGCAGCAATCCGCGCACACGCCGCCGCGCTCTCAAACCGCGCCGCGCTCCGCGACTCGTGCCCGCCGACACCACGGCCTTTGTCGATACCGGCTCTGTGTTCCATTCTCTCCCCGTCACTCCCACCCCCTCCCGTTAATTTCAATTCACCGACCGATGACTGAACTTTCCTGGATAATACTCACTCTCGTTTCCCTCATATTTTCAGCACTCTTTTCAGGCGTGGAGATAGCTTATATCTCTTCCGACCGCGTAAGGGTGGAACTCGACGCCTCAAAAGGAGGGCTCATCGGCAAGCTCATCAACCGATTCTATTCAAACGAAGAGCTGTTTATCTCCACCATTCTCGTAGGCAACAACATAGTGCTGGTGATCTACGGCATGGGAGCCGCCGCCCTCATAGAGCCGTGGCTGTCGGCCCATCTCCCCGGCGAGGCGCTGGTGCTTCTCTGCTCCACCCTCATCACCACCGGCGTGATACTCTTCACAGGCGAATTTTTCCCGAAAACGATATTCCGCATCAATCCCAACACATCTTTCAAGGTGTTTGCCGTGCCGGTCTATCTCATTTATCTCATACTCTACCCCATCTCGCTGTTTATCACACTCATATCCCGCGGTATAATGCACATCTGCGGCATTGAGAGCGAAAACGACAAGCTCGGTTCCCTCTCGGTGGGCGACCTCAACGACTATATCGAAAACGCCATCGCCGAGGTTAATCCCGACAACCCCCCGATTGAAACAGAGGGGATGATTTTCCCCACCGCCCACG
>JAIDXU010000205.1 GCA_029058455.1 Paramuribaculum sp. | reverse complement strand
TTTGCCGAGGGAGCGGTAAACATCGAGCAACAGCTTGAAAAAGGAAAGCATTTTTTTGCCCGAAAATATCCCGACATGCGTTATCTGGCATATTTTCAGGCTTATACCAATACTCACACCGATGATAAAGATAGGCTGATAAGCCTTTATCAGCGCGCGTTGGCTGTGAAAGATGTAGAAGGATTGATTATCGGCACCCGACCTGATTGCGTTGACCGTGACCTGCTTACGCGTATTGCCTCATTACGCTCTGACGGCAAACTAATCATGATGGAATATGGTGCGGAAACAAGCCATGACATAACTCTTGAAGCAGTAAACCGCTGCCATTCATGGCAAGACACCGTCAATGCCGTTACCATGACCTCACAATGCGGTATGCCGGTCGGAATACATCTCATTATGGGATTGCCGGGCGAAACCGAAGAAATGATGCTTGAAACAATCAACCGCGTCAACCTCCTGCCGGTAGATGTGGTTAAAATTCATCAGCTACAGATTATCAGAGGCACCCGACTTGCTCAACAATATGAAAACGGGCAAGTCGAGATAACGATGTTTACCCCTGAGAGCTATGCCCGACTGTGCTGCAAAATCGTAAAGGCGCTCAGAAAAGATATTGCCATCGAGCGGTTTGTATCTTCAAGTCCGGCTGATCTGCTCATCGCCCCGCGCTGGGGTCTGAAAAACTATGAGTTTACAGCCATTGTAAACCGTATGCTCAAAGACATCGATTAATATTCCTCCATCCCAATCAACCTACTTCCTTGCGGTCATCCTCACAGCTCACGGTCATAGTGGGAAGCTGACCGAAGCCCGGTTCGGCTGCCGCTTTCTCGAGTGAAACCGACACATCGCTGCCGGGAGTAAGCCGCGCGATTATCTCGCCGATATTCATTATCGGGAACGGATAATGGTTAAGCGAGCTGTTTCTGCACTCAAGAGCCAGCATACCCCTCAGAGCGCCGATACCCACCCCAAGAGTAAGACTGAGAATGTCAGGTGGAATTATAATGCTTCTCTCATTTATATCGACCAGATCATCAAGGTTATCAATCTCAAATTCCACCTCCATCGCATATTTGAGCAGCGGTCTGATTATAAGATTACGCAAAGAGTGATAACAAGCCATAAGACGCAGAATCAGAATACCGGGAGAGGAGCTACTCACAGTAAAGCTTGTGGCAAGAGTAACTTCGACCGGTTCTTCAGCGTGTCGCAGTATGTTCCAATGAAAGAACTTTGTTTTTGCGGGAAGCGGCGATATTCGGCCTACTCTCACTATTGATTGAAGATCTGTAGTCATGGTCACGGATAGAATGGAGGATTAATGGTGTCTTACTTCAAAAACGTTCTCCTGACCCGAAATGTTTTCACACCGGAGATTGTAGAAACAGTAAAAGACCGCTCCCTGCAACAAGGAAACGGCCTTTTGTGTATTGTAAATCTATGCAGTCGGGTCAGCGGCGGCGGTTACGCACCGATCTGGCAGCCGACGATGAGCCTGAATTGTTCTTAGGCTTGGGAGCATTCTTAACCTTTGGCTTGGATTTCGAAGCTGATTCACGGCGTTTGGAAGCCGATCGTGATGATCTGACACCCGCTTTGGCAGGAGCTACAGAAGTTGAATCAGAAGCAGCCTCAACAGCCTTAGATCCATCCTTCGACTCGCGTAGCTCGGCCAGAGTAGGCACCCACATACGGTTCTCAAAACTATCGAGAGAGGCCTGAATACTATCCTGCGCTCTCTTCAAAGCTTCGGGGCCGGCATGCATTTCGCTGAGCAGACGGTTGCGCATATTTCTGGTTTTATAGATTTCGCCATCATAGCGCTGCATCTGGAAATAATCGTCATAATTACCCGAGGGCAGATTATTGTCGTCAGAAAGGAAAATGGTGCGGTTCATGATATAAGGACGCAAATCCTCATACTTGACCCAAAACATTGCGATACGGCGGGTGTCTCCGTACTCATCAAGGTTGTCGAGCACCGGGCAAATGGCCAGAATCTGAGGGCGGAGACGATTGTGGCGACGATCAAACTCCCACTGCTCGATCACATAGTAGTTTTCTACCAGATGAGCGGGAAGATCGGAAGGCGCAATCTCATATTTGGGATTTTTCTCCGTGCTGCCCTTGGCAGGGAAATGGGGTATGCCGGCATTGGGCAGCACAGCATCCACATTTACCATATAATCGGGAGTGAAAACCTCCCTACCGTCAAGAAACTCATAGGCGGGCACAGATCCGTCGGCCACGACACGCATGATGATTCTGAAGAGATTTTCCTCACCTCCGTCGGCGTCGGTAGGATAATAAAGCGGCGAGTTGGCCGGCTTCGTAAGATCGAGCTGACGGTAGATCACTCTCATCCACTCCATATCGGCGTCGCTCACATTAGCTTTTTCAAAACGCTGCTTCATGCGTGGCGACACATTGGTCGAAGGGTCGGAGGTCTTGGCTCCCTTATCGTCGGCGCGACGTCTCACTATGCCGCTGCTGGATGAAGAATTGCTTACATCCTGAGCCGAGACGGTGAGAGCCATCAGGGTCATTGCCGAAAGTGCCAGAATATGTTTAACAAACCTTTTCATGTTTGGATATATTTATCAATTTATTATCACTTCCACGGGGCTGAGAATACGCTCGGAACCGTCGGGACCTACGGCCTTGATACGGCTTATATAGAAGCGTTTGCCTCGGTTGAGACGTTTGATTGCCTCGATCTGACGTGAGGAGAACTGACTGCCGGCGCTCTGCTCTATCATGTTGTTGCCCATACCGTCGATAACCACGGTCTCAAAGCCGGTGACCTTGAAGTCAATATCCAGCACACCGTCATCAATAGCGGCACCGAGACCCTTAGCCGATGTAATAGCTGCTTTGGAAATGGGGCGACCACCCTTATAGCGGCTATTGCCGCCACCTCCTCCGAGATTGATATAGGCTGTAGGATCGGGAAGAGAGCGCACTCTGAATGTCATTGAGCTGACAGGGCGCGAAGCTCCACCGTTCATCGAGGCTGACACGGTTACAACAGCATCCTCTCCCACTTTGCCGGGACGGGCTATCCAGCTGTCACCGTTGCGCACAAGCGAACCATTGGTCATCGAAGCGCTGACATTACCGTTAGGCACGCCGGGCACCGAAATGCTTATCGGATTGTCGATACCGGCATAAAGCACATTCATCATGGTGGCCGACACGGTAGCAGAAGGTTCCATCACGACATAAGATGACGAGAAGGGATGAGAAGTAACTGTACCGTCGCCATGTGTCACCTCAAGATGACCCGAATAGTCAAACGAGCCGGTACGCGAGGTGGTAAATTCATATAAGCCGTGAGAATCGGGCAGCTGCTCCTGACCCACGAAGATTGTGGGACGCGCCGTGGTATCGACGGCAGCAAGCACGATATTGGCAGAATATTTCTCGCCTCTCATCACAAAACGGCTTTGAGGTATCACGAATGCATTGAGTTCGTTTACTCTCACGTCGCCGGCGTCGACATTTGCCAGCAGGGCCGACAATGCCTCACCCTCGGCAAACCTGACATCGTTTTCAAGTTTGGTGAGAAGTGTCACGGCGGCAACGACAGGCTGATTCTCAAATTTGGCCACCTCCCAAAGACGTTTCACTCCGGAACCTTTGATGGGTTCCTCATCGGTGGAAAGAGAGGCTGCGATACCCGACATCTTGGTAGTGTCGGTTACTATCGTAGAGATAAAATCGCGATATGCATCTATCTGGCCTCGAAGCTGCTCACCACGCAAGGTGGAGGGAT
>JAIDXU010000204.1 GCA_029058455.1 Paramuribaculum sp. | reverse complement strand
TATGAGAGGGGATAATCATGGAAAAGCGTAATGATGTGTCATGGATTTTTACTAATTTTGTGTCGGATGACGGCAGAATTTTTCGCTTTGTCAATCCAATTGCAGTTGTCATAATAACTTAGCTTGATTATGCAGACAGTGTTATTTCATTCCACCATATTCGGCCCAATAAAGAGTCGTCGGCTCGGAGTGTCGCTTGGTGTGAATCTCACTCCCGATGACGGAAAAATATGCTCGTTTGACTGCCTGTATTGTGAGGCGGGATTTAACGCTCAGGGCAAAGGCACCACCGGCTTCTCTCCCCGCGAAGAGGTGGCGCGCCTTCTCGAGCTTAAGCTCAGAGCCATGAGCGAGGCCGGCGAGCCGCTTGATGTGATAACCTTTTCGGGCAACGGCGAGCCTACGCTCCATCCCGAATTTGAGGCCGTGATACAAGATACGATAGCTCTGAGAGATAAATACTATCCTGAAGCTAAAGTCAGTGTGTTGAGCAATGCCACCCGCGCCGACGACAGCTCGGTGGCACGAGCCTTGAGGCTTGTGGATAATAATATTCTGAAACTCGATTCAGCTGTTACATCCACGATGAGATTGCTTGACCGGCCCGGTTCAAAAGCATACACATCAGAAAAGGCGATCGACAATATCAAGGCTTTTAGAGGAGAGTGTGTGGTTCAGACAATGCTGACGCGCGGAGAGCATGAGGGAAAGATAGTCGACAATACTACTCCCGCCGAACTTGACGCGCTGATCGAGGCATATAAGATTATCGAGCCGCGCGAGGTGATGATCTATTCGCTCGACCGGCCTTCGCCCGAAAAGTCGCTTCAGAAGGTGACCCGCGAGGAGCTTGAAGCTTTCGGGAGAAGAGTGAGAGAAGAAGCGGGAGTATCAGTTCAGGTAGTTTGACAGGATTATGCGTTTGCCTCAGCTTTTAAAACCTGCCGACAAGGTGGCGATTGTGTCGCCGTCGGGAGCCGTGCGCCCTGAATATGTGTCGGGCATGGTGGAAACATTGCGTAAATTGGGCTTGTCGCCTGTGGTCATGCCGTCGGCTTTGGAGCGTAGCGGAACCTATGCCGGTAGCGCCGACATGCGTTTCAACGATATGGTGACGGCGTTGCTCAGTAAGGATATACGTGCTATTTTCTGCACGAGAGGAGGCTTTGGAGCCGTTGCGCTGCTGCAAAGGCTTAACCGTCTCCCCATCCGTGAAAATGATAAATGGCTTGTGGGGTTCAGCGATATATCGGCTCTCCATGCGTTATGGTATTCTCACCGTGTAGAGTCGATTCATGGCCCTATGGGTCGTTATCTCTCCCATTTGCCGGTTGATTCGGCGCCTGTCGAAGCCTTGAAGCGACAGCTGTTTGAGGGTAGGGATGAGTTGACTTTCGACCCTCATCCCCTTGATCGTTGCGGGCGTGGCGAGGGAATTCTTGCGGGTGGAAATCTCGCTGTGCTGACTTCTCTCATGGGTACCCCTTATTCGATGCTGCAGCCCAACACAATAATGGTGATCGAGGATATTAACGAACCTCTCTATAAGATTGAACGGATGTTGTGGCAGCTGCGTCTGGCCGGTGTGCTTGAAAATCTCAATGGCCTGATTGTGGGTAAATTTACCGGAACGGAGCCTGATGCAAACCACCGGTCTGTGGAGGAACTTGTGGCGGAAATGACAGCGCCCTATTCATATCCGGTGGCGTATGATGCGCCGATAGGTCACTTTGAGGGTAATATGCCGGTGATCTTGGGCAGCCGCGCCACTCTTGTTGTCGAGCCTGCTGCTCCTGTCACCCTGACAATGAACTGATATTGCAACTATATAGCATAAATGCACCGCGGCCCGGCTATCCGATAAGGACTAAAGCCGGGTCGCGGTGTATAGCGTAGAAATTTAAAAAAGAATGCTCTTGTTGGAGCGGAGGTGAGATTAGTTGTTGAAATCGGTAACCTCAACCTCGAAAATCAGGGTCGAACCGGGAGGAATCGAGCCTGCGGGCTGATTGCCATAGGCAAGAGAAGCGGGGATGTAGAGAATGTATTTCGAACCGGGGTTCATCATCTCGAGACCTTCTCTGAAGCCGGGCACTACCTGCTTGAGACCGAACACAACAGCTTCACCGTTTGAAGAATCAAATTCGGTGCCGTCGATAAGGTTGCCTTTGTAGATAACCTTAACTTCGTCGTCGGCGGTGGGAAGAGCGCCTGTGCCCTGTTTGATTACTTTGTAGCTCAGACCTGACTCGGTAGTCTTGATAGAGCTGTCTTTAGCTTTGAGGTCGGCCATATAAGCCTCGCCTTTCTGAGTGTTTTCCTCAGCATCGGCGTTAGCTTTGGCGGCAGCTTCCTGCTGGCGCTCAGACATGATTGTCTGCATACGCACCTGAAGCTGATTGAAGAGGGTCTGGAGCTCGGCGGCGTCGGCAGCGATCTTTTCGTCGTTAATGGTGCCTTTGAAGCTTTTTGCAAACTCTGAGTAGAGCTGGTTGCGATTAACTGAGATTTCACCCTGCTGTTCCCAAGCCATGATGCTCTGAATCATCTGCATACCGGTACTGATACCCTGAAGATAGGCCATGTCGGCGGTATCGGCCATGAGCACCTGCTTGAAACCGCGGAGGAAAGAATCCTTGTTGAATTTTGCTTTCTGTTCCTCGGTGAAGTTGTTTTCGATCATCTGGGCAAACTGACCGCCCTGAGCCACACCAAAGGCTACAGAGAGAGAGTCGCCGAAGCTATCGGAACCGTTTGAGCTTGAGGATGAGCTTGAGTCACAAGCTGTCATGCCAAGCATGGCCACGGCACCAAGCGCTAAAACAAACTTTTTCATAAGAAATTTTAAATAAGAAATTATTGATGTTTGATTGATTATTTGATTACTCTGAGGAGTTCCACATCAAAGATAAGTGTGGAGTTGGGGCCGATGGGACCTGCACCCTGAGCGCCGTAGGCAAGATTGGCAGGGATATGCAAACGCCATTTAGCGCCCGGTTTCATCATCTGGAGAGCTTCTACCCATCCGGGGATAACCTGAGTTACGCCGAAGGTGGCGGGCATACCGCGGTCAACCGACGAGTCAAACACTGTGCCGTCGATGAGGCGACCGGTATAGTGAACCTCAACCTGATCGGTGGCGAGGGGGGAGTCACCGCTACCTTCTTCGATTACCTCATACTGCAGGCCTGAAGGTGTGGTCTTGACCTCGGGACGCTTGCCGTTTTCTTCAAGATAGGCTTTGCCGGCCTCGGCATTGATTTTACCCATTTCAGCTGCCTGAGCTTTCTGACGTTCCTCCATTTCGGTGAAGAATTTGCGGATTTCCTCTTTGGCCTCGTCATAGGTCATAGCGGGAGTCTCGCCTGTGAACACGGCTTTGACACCGGCTGCGAAGTCTTCAAAATTGAGTTTGTCTATGCCGCTTGAGCGGAAATTGTTACCCATGCTCAGACCTAAGGCATAGCTTATGCGATCGATATTTTTTTCTGACATGATTAAAATAATAATTTAAATAAATGAATTTCGGTTAGTCAGCCGTTTCTTTACCGCTGAAAACTATAGCTTTGGCAGCTTGAAACGACGGCGGGAAAGCTGATTTT
>JAIDXU010000203.1 GCA_029058455.1 Paramuribaculum sp. | reverse complement strand
GTGCAGGTAACGACCAGGTGAGATTTGACCTCACATTCCAGATTCTCGCCCCCGGCATTGATATCATAACCCCCACACGCGATCTCACCCTCACACGCGAATATGAAATCGACTATCTGAAGCGTCACGGCTATGAGGCCGATTTCAAAAAGATGGAATATTCGATCAACAAAGGTCTGTGGGGCACCTCGATCGGCGGTAAGGAAACTCTCCACAGCAACGAGACCCTCCCCGAAGAGGCTTATCCCTCGCAGCTCACCCAAACAGAGCCCCGCAAACTCACCATCAGCTTTGAAAAGGGTGAGATTTCGGCTGTTGACGGCGACACTATGGGTAACGACAAACTCGCCCTCATACGCAAAGTAGAGGAAATCGGCAGCCAATATGCCATTGGCCGCGACATGCACATCGGCGACACCATCATAGGTATCAAAGGTCGTGTTGGCTTTGAAGCCGCCGGCCCCGTGCTGATAATCGCCGCCCACAAGATGCTCGAGAAACACACTCTCACCAAGTGGCAGCAATATTGGAAAGATCAGGTCGGCACATGGTATGGCATGTTTATGCACGAAGCCATGTATCTCGACCCCGTGATGCGCGACATCGAAGCCATGCTCGACAGCTCGCAGAAAAATGTCACCGGCACCGTAGAGCTGATTCTCCGCCCCTATTCATATACTCTCGTGGGTGTTGAAAGCCCCTTCGACCTCATGAAAACCGACTTCGGCGAATATGGCGAGGTCAACAAGGCATGGACAGCCGACGACGTGAAAGGCTTTACCAAAATTCTCGGTAACCAGATGAAAATCTACCACATAAAGCAGGTCGCCAACAATTCAAGCTCGCTTCCCGAATGAGCGGCGCCGACAACAGGGTGAAAGTCGGTATAATCGGCGGTGCCGGATATACCGCCGGTGAGCTTTTACGCCTGCTTATCAATCACCCCAAAGTTGAAATAGCATGGGTCAACTCGCGCTCCAACGCCGGCAAGCGCATAAGCGAGGTGCATGAATCGCTCGAAGGTGAGACCGACCTGAAATTCTCCGACGGTTATTCTCTCGACAATATCGACGTGTTGTTTCTCTGCTCGGCTCACGGCGCAAGCCGCGAGTTCTGGAATGAGAATCCGCTGCCCGAGCATCTTAAGGTTGTAGATCTCGCCCAGGACTACCGCGACGAGAGCAACGGCTACATCTACGGCCTCACCGATCTTAACGGTAGCCGTGTTGCTGCCGGCCGGCTCGTGGCCAACCCCGGCTGCTTCGCCACCGCAATCCAGCTCTCGCTCCTGCCGCTTGCAGCCGCCGGACTTCTCCCTGCCGAAATCAACATCACCGCCCTCACCGGCTCGACCGGCGCGGGAGTCAAACCGGGAGCGACGACCCATTTCTCATGGCGCAACGACAATGTGTCGGTCTACAAACCGTTTGTTCACCAACACCTTGCTGAAATCTCGCGCACGCTCACACGCCTGCAACCCTCAGCCGCCGACACAAGGATAACATTCATTCCCGTAAGAGGCGACTTTGCCCGAGGCATTTTTGCCATGACCACCCTCGACTGCAATCTCGACGAAGCTGAGGTGAGAAAGCTCTATGAAGAGTTCTACCGCGACTCATCGTTTACACGCATTAGCGACCGCCCTATCAATCTCAAACAGGTTGTCAACACCAACAAAGCCCTCATAGGCCTCAACGTTAATGACGGAAAACTGCTCGTTACCGCCGCTATCGACAATCTGCTCAAAGGAGCCTCGGGTCAAGCACTTGAAAATATGAACATACTTTGCGGCTTCGACCCCACGGAGGGTCTGAAGCTCAAAGGGTCAGCCTTCTAAGCATGAATCTTTTTGACGTTTATTCGCTATATGACATCGAGCCGGTAACAGGTAAAGGCTGCCACGTCTATACCGCCGACTCGACCCCCTATCTCGACCTTTACGGCGGCCATGCCGTAATCTCGATCGGCCACGCCCATCCCCGCTATGTCGACGCGGTTAGCTCGCAAGTGGCCAAACTCGGATTTTATTCCAACTCGGTTAAAAACAGTCTGCAGACAACCCTTGCCGAACTGCTTGGCAAAGTGTCGGGCTATGATGACTATCAGCTGTTTCTTTGCAACTCGGGCGCCGAGGCCAACGAAAACGCCATCAAGCTCGCCTCGTTTGCAACCGGCCGGCGCAAGCTGCTCGCCTTTGACAAAGCCTTCCACGGCCGCACTTCGGGCGCGGTAGCCGCCACCGACAACCCCTCGATCGTATCCCCCTTCAATCAAACCGACAATGTGGTCTTTGCCCCGCTCAACGACCTTCAGGCCGCAGCAGAACTGCTTAAAACCGGCGAATTTTGCGCGGCGATAGTCGAGGGTATTCAGGGAGTGGCCGGCATACGCCTGCCCGATGATGAATTTCTCACCGGCCTGCGCCGCCTCACCGCCGAGACCGGCACCATGCTGATATGTGACGAAATTCAGTCAGGCTATGGCCGCACCGGTAAATTCTTCGCCCATCAATATGCCGGTATCCGACCCGACATAATCACCTGCGCCAAGGGCATTGCCAACGGTTTCCCGATGGGAGCGGTGCTTATCTCGCCCGAAATCAAGCCTGTAAAATCAATGCTCGGCACCACCTTCGGCGGCAATCACCTTGCCTGTGCCGCCGCCATTGCTGTGCTTCGCGTTATAGAGCAGGAAAAACTCGTTGACAACGCCCGCGAAGTCGGCGCATACCTCCTTGACCGTCTCCGCGAGATTCCCCGCGTTAAGAATCCGCGTGGCCGCGGCCTGATGATAGGCTTTGAGGTCGAGGGAATGAAGGGCGCCGATGTGAGACGCTCACTGCTCTTCGACTATCACATATTTACCGGAGGTGCCTCACCCGACACCGTGCGACTCCTGCCCGCCCTCTGCCTCTCTATCGAGGAGGCCAAAGAGTTTATCGATTCCCTAACCCGACTGCTTGACAAACAATGAAGAAATTTACCCGTGTTTCAGATATAGGGCCGCTCGACAAAGCTGTTGCCGAAGCTCTCGAAATAAAGCGCGACCGGTTTGCCTACACCGATCTGGGTCGCAACCGCACATTGCTGATGATTTTCTTCAACTCCTCGCTGCGCACCCGCCTCAGCACCCAGAAAGCCGCTATGAATCTCGGCATGAACTGCATGGTGCTCGATGTGAATCAAGGCGCATGGAAACTCGAAACCGAGCGCGGAGTGGTGATGGACGGCGACAAGGCCGAACATCTCCTCGAAGCTATCCCGGTGATGGGAAGCTATTGCGACATCATAGGCGTGAGATCGTTTGCCGGTCTTAAAGACAAAGCCGAGGACTATGAGGAAAGAGTCATTGAGCAATTCATAAAATACAGCGGTCGCCCGGTTATGAGCATGGAAGCCGCCACAGGCCATCCCCTCCAGAGCTTCGCCGACCTCATCACCATCGAGGAATTTAAAGAGGTTAAGCGCCCGAAAATCGTAATGACTTGGGCGCCTCATCCCAAGGCTCTTCCCCAAGCGGTGCCCAACTCTTTCGCCGAATGGATGGTGGCCGCCGGCTATGACCTCGTTATCACCCATCCCGAGGGCTATGAGCTTGACCCCGCCTTTACCGCCGGCGCAACCATCGAATATGATCAGCGCAAAGCTTTCGAAGGCGCCGATTTCGTGTATGCCAAAAACTGGTCGGCTTA
>JAIDXU010000202.1 GCA_029058455.1 Paramuribaculum sp. | reverse complement strand
GGTCGACGCCGAGTCGTCGGGTCCCCAACTCACTTCAACCAACGACAACAGAGTGACCCGGCTCGGAAAGTTTCTTCGCAAATATCGTCTTGACGAGTTGCCTCAGTTTTTGAATGTGCTTAAAGGCGATATGTCGCTTGTGGGTCCACGCCCGGAGCGTGAGTATTATGTAAATGAAATTATGAAGCGGTCGCCCGGATATGCGTTGCTCCATCAGCTGCGCCCCGGCATAACATCGTGGGGCATGGTGAGATATGGCTATGCATCGACGGTCGATCAGATGATAGAGCGAATGCGCTACGACCTGCTCTATCTCGAAAATGTGGGATTTGCGGTAGATATGAAAATATTGCTCCACACGCTTCATACCGTTATTTCGGGCAAAGGTCAATAATCGGTCTTTACCCGCCGAAACTAAAGATTTCTGAAGATGGAATATATAAAAAACTTCTCGTTTAAGGATCTGAGGAGACTCTGGAACAAGGGTTTTCTTTCGCTTGTGTTGTGGCGCGAACGTCACATCAAGGAGAAGAATTTTGTGTTGGTGCTGTCGCTGCTGGTAGGTCTGCTTGGCGGGGCAGCCGCTCTGATTTTGCGTTCTCTCATCTATTATATATCCACCTTTCTAACCTCATTTATCTCGATAACTCAGGGCAACTGGCTCTATCTTGTCTATCCTGTGATCGGTATCGCCATAACCACGTTGTTTGTAAGATATGTGGTGAGAGACGACATAAGCCACGGTGTTACACGAGTGCTTTATGCCATTTCCCAGAATAAAAGCCGATTGAAACGGCATAATGTCTACAGTTCGCTGATAGCCAGTAGTATCACAATCGGATTTGGTGGCTCGGGCGGTGCCGAGGGCCCTATTGTTTATACCGGAGCCGCAATAGGTTCGCAATTGGGTCAGAGTTTCCGCATGTCGCCGAGAATTCTGATGATAATGGTTGGCTGTGGCGCAGCGGCAGGTATAGCGGGTATCTTCAAGGCACCTATCGCAGGTCTGCTTTTTACAATCGAGGTGTTGATGATCGACCTCACAACGGTGTCGGTCATGCCGTTGCTTCTTTCGTCGGTTACCGCGGCGACTGTGGCCTATGTCTTTACAGGTTATGACGCGGAGTTTTTCTTTGTGCAGAGCGAACAGTTTGTGGCCGGCAGTATTCCCTATGTTGTGTTGCTCGGAATTTTTTGCGGATTTGTTTCGCTCTATTTCACCCGCACCATGAACATGATGGAGAAGTTTTTCCGCAATCTCCGCAATCCGTGGCGTAAAACCCTTGTCGGTGGCTCGCTTCTCGCGCTGATGCTGTTTATTTTCCCGCCGCTCTATGGCGAAGGATATACTTCGATTACCGAACTGCTGTCGGGCAATGTTTCGGCTATCGTCGACGGATCGCTGTTCTATAACCTCGGTTCGGAGGTGTGGTTTCAGTTGCTCTTTATCGGCATGGTTATTCTGGCCAAGGCGTTTGCAACCTCATCCACCAACGGAGCGGGCGGCGTCGGCGGCACATTCGCTCCCTCGCTCTATGTGGGATGTATGGCCGGTTTCTTTTTCGCCTATCTCATCAACAATCTCTTTGGCATTGATCTTTCGGTAAAGAATTTTGCGCTTATGGGCATGGCCGGAGTTATGAGCGGAGTAATGCATGCTCCGCTGATGGCTATCTTCCTTACCGCCGAGCTTACCGGTGGTTATGAACTGTTTTTGCCGCTGCTAATCGTTTCGGCTCTCAGCTATGTAACTATTAAGATTTTCCTTCCCTACAGCATTTATGCCATGCGTCTCGCCCAGAAAGGGGAGCTGCTCACGCACCATAAGGATAAGGCTGTGTTAACCCTCCTGAAGGTAAATAATGTGATAGAAACCGAATTTCTATGTGTGAGACCTGAGATGAATCTGCGCGACATGGTTAAGGTGATAGCCAAGAGCAACCGCAATCTTTTTCCGGTGATCGACGGCGAGGGTAAACTGAAAGGCGTTGTGCAGCTCGACGACATCCGAAACATCATGTTCCGTCCCGACCTCTATCGACGCATGTATGTGGAGCATTTTATGAGTATGCCCCCTGCTAAAATCATCGTCGGTCAGAGCATGGAAGTGGTGATGAAAACCTTTGACGATACAGGCGCATGGAATCTTCCCGTGGTTGATGATGAAGGGAAGTATGTGGGATTTGTAAGTAAGTCAAAGATTTTCAACAGCTATCGCCGTGTGCTGCGGCATTATTCCGAGGACTGACCGCGGAAGCTGTTTTGTGTCTTGAGGAAGTCGTCATAGGCCAGCGCAATGCCGGTGCGCAGGTCGGTGGCCGCTGTCCAACCCATAGCTGAGGATTTGCTGATGTCAAGCAGTTTGCGGGGAGACCCGTTCGGTCGGGTTCTATCCCATAATATCTCCCCCTCATAGCCGATAATTTCGGCCACAAGTTCGGTAAGAGCCTTTATGGTGAGTTCCTTGCCTGTGCCGGCATTGACGGTTTCATTGCCCGAATAGTTATTCATCAGAAACACACAGAGGTCGGCGAGGTCGTCGACATAAAGAAACTCTCTCAGCGGCGAACCGTCACCCCAGCAGGTAACCGAAGGCGCTCCGCTTATTTTGGCTTCATGAAAGCGTCTTATCAAAGCGGGCAACACATGTGAGTTTTCGGGATGGTAGTTGTCGTTAGGCCCGTAGAGATTGGTAGGCATTACCGATATAAAATCGGTGTTATACTGACGGTTGAGATATTCGCAGTATTTCAGGCCCGAAATCTTGGCGAGGGCGTATGCTTCGTTGGTGGGCTCGAGAGATGAGGTGAGGAGGCAGCTTTCGGTCATGGGTTGTGGCGCAAGGCGCGGATAGATGCATGACGAACCGAGAAAAAGCAATTTTTTCACTCCCGACTTCCATGCGGCATGTATCACATTCATTTCAAGCATCATGTTCTGATACATGAAATCGGCGGGTGACGCTGCGTTTGCGGCTATTCCTCCCACCTTGGCAGCGGCAAGAAAAACATATTCTATGCTTTCTGACTCAAAAAATCGGTCTACAGCGCTCTGATCGGTAAGATCGAGCATTGCGTGGGTACGGGTCACTATGTTGTGATAGCCGAGTGATTCAAGTCGGCGTACTATTGCCGAGCCTACCATGCCGCGGTGACCGGCCACATATATTCTGCTGTCGGGTGTCATCTTAAATTCTTGTAACAATTGATTTGAAAGGTTATTTCACGATTCCCTTCTCAAGATATTCGGCGAGGTTTGTCCGCACGCTTTCTCCCGCTCTCTCGGCGGCTACCTTGGCCATGTCGGAGTCAACCATAATCTTGACGAGTTTGTCAAACGGAGTGCGGCTCGGATTCCAGCCGAGCAGAGCTTTTGCCTTGGTCGGGTCACCCCATAGATTTACAACATCGGTGGGACGATAGAAATCGGGTGACACTTCCACCAATGTTTTTCCGGTGACGATGTCAATGCCTTTCTCGTTTTCTCCCTCGCCTTCCCACCGCAAGTTAATGCCGGCATATCTGAAAGCCAGAGTCGCGAAATCTCTCACCGAATGTTGCTCGCCGGTGGCTATTACAAAATCCTCGGGCTTGTTGTTCTGAAGCATAAGCCACATACATTCCACATAGTCTTTGGCATATCCCCAGTCGCGCAACGAGGAGAGATTTCCGAGATAGAGTTTTTCCTGTTTGCCCTGAGCTATGCGGGCGGCGGCAAGGGTGATTTTGCGGGTGACGAATGTTTCGCCGCGACGCTCGCTCTCGTGGTTAAACAATATGCCTGAGCAGCAGAACATATTATAGGCCTCACGATATTCTTTCACTATCCAGAATCCGTAGAGCTTGGCTACCGCATAGGGGGAATAGGGATGAAAGGGTGTATTTTCGTTCTGAGGCACTTCCTCAACCTTGCCGTAGAGCTCGGAGGTGGATGCCTGATATATGCGGGTATGGTCGGCAAGTCCGGTCAGTCTCACGGCCTCGAGAATCCTCAACACGCCTATGGCGTCGACATTGGCGGTATATTCGGGAGCATCGAAAGATACCTGCACATGGCTCTGAGCGGCGAGATTGTAGATTTCATCGGGGCGTATCGAGCCTATGACCTGCACAATCGACATCGAGTCGCCCATATCGGCATAATGGAGATGAAATCCGGGATGACCTTCAAGGTGGGCGATTCGTTCGCGGAAATCCACCGAGGAGCGGCGTATCACCCCGTGCACCTCATATCCTTTCTCAAGGAGCAGTTCCG
>JAIDXU010000201.1 GCA_029058455.1 Paramuribaculum sp. | reverse complement strand
CATCCGAATCGCTAAAGAATCATGGCAGTATTACCTCTGTATAGGCTTCACGTTATGTTCGCTAATCTTATTCTTTGTCATGACATTTTGGCAAGAAGGACGCATCGAACAGGAGCGACTTTCCGACATCTAGTATCACTTTATACTGATGAACGGAGGCGTTACACCGGCCGGACTTGACAGCATTGAAAGCTGGTTTCATGATCCCGACAAAGTGAAAATCATCGAATCCAAAGTCCGCGACTACGAAGACCGTGTTCAGGTTATCGCGAAAGCGCTTGCGAAGCAAGAACCCGCCCGCGCACTCGACCAGAAACACCGTCTCGAAGAAAAAATCAACGAACTAAATTCTCAAACAAACCCCAAATCCAACAGAAAATGACAGTATCTCAGAATCTCAATCAACTCCTCTCCCGTGTGAAAACCATTTTCAGCCACAAGGCACACAACGAAGATAAATCAGTTGAACCCGCGACACAGAAGCCCCAAAGCACCGCCCAGCGTCTGCGAAATGCACTCGCCGACGTAGAGAAATATCTCACGGACAATTTCGGAACTATATCCTCTGCTCTGAGTTATGAAGAGTACAATAATGGCATCGTTCTAACCTCTGAAGACCCAACATTCTCAACAGCAGTTGTCATTCTGACGCAGACCAAAGGCATGCTCAATCTCCCCGACAACGTAATCCTCTTGGGCTACGTCAAGACTGATAAAATGGATGACTACCTCATCAACCACCTCGGAAACTTCATTATCTTCCTTAAGCGACTCGGCATTAAACACCGCATCCAACACCTCGCCATAGCCATCTCAAAAGAGCACTATGACACACCCTGCGACGTCAAAACCGCCGACATAACCTGCGTCCGCCTCTACTAATCCCCAATCCTACCCCTCGCCCCGACAAGAAATCCCCCTCTTGCCGGGGCTTTTTATGCTTAATAACATATATCACCCTTATGGCTGTGTGAAAAATTTTCACTAAATTTGCAGCCGAACAATAGATTTGAATTTTATGGAAACAGACATAAATCGCATAAAAGTAGTTTTGGTTGAAAAGAAGAAGACAAATAAATGGTTATGTGAACAGCTAAATGTAAATCCATCAACTGTTTCAAAGTGGTGTACTAATTCTTCACAACCAGACATTGAAACATTAGTAAAAATAGCAAATCTTTTAGAAGTAGAATTGGCAGATTTAGTGAATACGCAATGTTTATCAAATCTATCTAAAGGTTGATAAATCGAAAAATTATGAGGAATCAACGCATAGAATATATTATTGATGAAATTTTGGATCAGTATGCATATGCTGATGAATCTAACCGCCCTTGGATAATTGGGTTCAGTGGGGGAAAGGATTCTACTGTGTTGCTTATGCTGGTATGGATAGCTTTGCAAAAATTAAAAGAACAACCATGTCCTTTTCAATTGAAGCGCCCAATTTATGTAGTTTACAATGACACTATGGTAGAGAATCCAATTATTGCAACCTATGTTGATGATGTATTAGAACAAATTGAGACAAAAGCTAGAGAAGAAGATATACCAATATTTGTAAGAAAGACTACTCCAAGACTTGAGGATTCTTTTTGGGTAAATGTCATTGGTAAGGGATACCCTGTACCTAATATGGCGTTTAGGTGGTGTACTGATAGGTTGAAGATAAAACCCACTTCAAATTTTATATTAGATCAAATAGATGAATATGGAGAGACTATAATTCTAATTGGAGCGAGAAAAGCCGAAAGTACAACTCGAGCTCGTTCCATTAAAAAACATGAAGTGCACGGTAAACGATTAACTCACCATCCTTCACTATCCAATACATACATTTATGCGCCAATCAAGGAATTACTGCTTGATGAAGTTTGGTCTATTATAAATGGAATACCCTCTCCATGGGGATATGACAATAAGATTCTGTTCAATATTTATCGTGATGCCAATGCAGATGATTATGAATGTCCAACTATGGTTACTGATAACAACCATGGTTCATGTGGGCAAAGTCGATTTGGCTGTTGGACATGTACTGTTATTAAAGATGATAAGTCCATGCGTTCGTTAATTAAAAATGGACGCGAATGGATGCAACCTCTCTACGACTTCAGGCGAAAACTTGAACAAGAACGTAATGTCATTGAAAATAGA
>JAIDXU010000200.1 GCA_029058455.1 Paramuribaculum sp. | reverse complement strand
CAGGAGCGATTACCGTAATTTTTTCAATTTTGAAAAAAAATGCCAAAATCGCTTGGATTTTAGCATAGAATACGCTTCAAAAAATGTCTCACATCCCTCCCGCATAACCCTTGACCGGGGATTGGTTCGGAAAAACCTCACCCTACTGGCGTGGTCTGCGAGGCGGTCTGCACTTGCAAAATTAGCAACAAATTTTTAGTTTACAAAATCTGCGAGCAAGTCAGGAATGTTTTTTATGGAATTGGGAGGAAGGAGGTAGAAATTCCATACCACCAACCACCTATATACTCACACACGATAAATTGGCGGCGCATTTAAGGTTGTGTGAAAATTCGAAAATTGTAGGGCCATGCCTTTGGCATGTTTGTATAACAACATTGATAATCAAAGATACATCGCAAAGCGATGTCACTACGTTTAGTTGGATTACCAATTTTAACACCGCCTCACATTGATGGGGCTTTAAGCGACAGTCAGGTGAAGAGGGTGGGGAGGAGGGAGTCGGTGAGGAGCCAGTTGGGTTCGGGTACTGAGAGGGCTGATGGGGTGAGGGTCATGAGGCCGCGGTCGATGAATTTTCGGGCGCGGGAGAGCATTGATGACACCTCATGTTCGGGAAAGTAGCGGCGCAGTTTCTCCAGATCTATTCCATGAGAGGTACGCAGTCCGAGCATAAGAGCTTCGTTAAACCGGTCCTCCTCAGTGAGCAATTCGGTTTCGCGCTCCGGGAGACCTTGCGCCCGCAGATAGGCGTTGAGATTTGAGGGATTGTAGCTTCGCTCACTACCGTTAAAGGAGTGCGCGCCGGGACCGAGACCGAGATATGGCACACCTATCCAATAAGCGGAATTATGTCGCGAATGTCGGCCGGGAAGCGAATAGTTTGAAATCTCATAATGGTCATAGCCCGCCGAGCCGAGAGCGTCACACACCAACCTATACATCTCGGTAGCAATTTCTTCGGAAGCCTCGGTTATCTCTCCCCTGTCGCGCAACAGGGTCAGGCGCGTGGCCGGTTCATAACTCAGCAGGTAGGCGGATAGATGCTCAGGCTTCAACGCCAAAAGCGATTCAACCGATTTTTTGAGACTGCCGACACTCTGACCCGGAAGGCCAAACATCAGATCGAGGCTCAGATTGTCGATTCCTCCGCGCCGCAGAGTCTCCACCGCCTCCATAGCCTGTAAAGCTGAATGACGGCGCCCGATAGCCTTCAGCTCGCTGTCACAAAGGGTCTGCACACCCATGCTCACGCGGTTAATGCCGCGCTCTCCGATAAGCGCAACAAAATCATCGGTCACATCCTCAGGATTGACCTCTATGGTCACTTCACCGGCCTCAGCTAAAGGCAGCGCGTCGAGCAACCTGTCGAGTTGAGGAAGCGGAAGAATTGAGGGAGTACCGCCGCCGAGATAAACGGTTTCCACACTCTCGCCCCGAAGTTCATCCCTGCGGGATTGCCATTCGTTGAACAGCGCGCCAACATATTCCTCGGCTTTCGACGACGAAGCGACGGAATAAAAGTCACAATATATGCACTTTGAATGACAAAAAGGTATGTGAATATAAAGCCCGGCCATACTGTTAAGTCATATTTCACCGACAATCATTCCTCGCGGCGGCATATCTGTTTGAACTTGCAGAATGTGCAGCTCGCGTTATCGTCGCTTGCCTTAAACGGCACCTCAGGATTGAAAATCTCACGGATAGTGTCAAAGAGCCTCTGCTTGAACTCCTCGACTACGGTGTGATAATCGCTTATCTGTTCTTTGGCTATCTTCACACCCGCGAGAGCGGCCTCGGGATTGGCGATGTCGCGAAACTTATATAACATCGGCCGGATAGGTTGGTCGTTGCCCGAATCCATATTATAGAGCATACAATAGAAAAGCAGCTGAAGAATAGCTTTGGGGCGTTTTGACGAGGGGGTAAACAGATCCTCAACCGACGAAGCGGTGTTTGAATCATTGCCGGTCTTATAGTCAACAATGCGCAAAACGCCGTCAACCGAATCAACCCTGTCGATTCGCTGCTTGATGTTGACGGTCAGCTCATCATCAACCTTGAGACGCATGGCCAACGGCACTTCCTCCCCTACCAGCTGCATGGGAGTGTGGAGCGCGGCATCTCCCCTGAGAAGTTCTTTAAGGTAAAACACCATAACGTCGTGTATCACCTTCGCCTCCCACACCAATTCGTCAAGCCTATCAGGACCAAGGCGGTTGAAATGGTCATTTATCTCCATCGTCACAACCTTGCTGAGAGTCACCGGCGACTTGACTATCCCCAACAGGTCTTCGGCGGTGACAGGATGATTACCCACCCGTTCACGCAACTTGCCATATATCGCCTGGGCGGAATCGTGAAGAATGGTTCCGAAAGTGCTCGAATCCATATAGTCGGTAACCTCGTCGGGAAACCTCAACCCCTCGACATATTCAAGATAAAAACAGAGCGGACAGTTGAGATAAAGATTAATGGCCGAGGCCGACAGGTTTTTGCCCGACCCTTCGCGGGTAAACCCGGTTAGCTTCTCCATAATGGCCGGCGACTTATCAATTGAGATGGTTTCGTTGATAAATGCCGCCATCGGGAAGTTGTTTTTCATAAAGGTGATCTTGCCTTTGTCGCCGAGCAGATAGATGAGCTGACGCAGATAGCGCGACGGCTCGTTTGAGCGGTTTAGCCCCTCCGAACGGCTGTCATAGAGCAGCGTTACATGAGAAGCGCGCGACAAAAGACGGTAGAAATAATAGGCGAAAATGCTCTCCTGAAAATCGATCGTGGCCATGCCATAACCCTTGCGGAGAGTTTCAGGGATGAATGAACGGGCCTGATGTCGTTTGGGAAATATCGATTCGTTGACCGACACCATCACGACATTGTCGAAATCGAGGGCACGAGTCTCGAGTACACCCATAACCTGAAGTCCTCTAAGCGGCTCGCCCGTAAATCTCACAGATGTTGTCGAAACCACTCTGTCAATGAGCTGAAAAAGTGTTGTTTCGCGCAATGTAATGCCATATTCACGGCAACTGACATAGAGGTCGTTGACTGCGTCGAGATATGCCTCAAGAAAGCACCGTTCAAGGGTCATGACGGTGGCATCATCATTGACTGCCGGAATATCGGCTTCCTCCTCGCCCGATTCGGTCGGTGACACCTCGACAGCGGCTTCAGGCTCGGGAGCAATATGCTCCAGCAACAATTCCACAATATCCCTCACATATCCGAACACCTCATCTAAATCGTCAGGCTTGGCAACCGTGCGGAATATTCTCGCAAGAAGCGGAAACGACTGGGAAATCTCAGTTTCAGCAACAAGATAAAGGCGCTTGTCGGTCATCAGTTTCATCAGCCCGTCGCACTCATCCGGAGCAATTGCCATAAGAGCGGGATCGGAAATCACCGACCTCACGTTTTCGAAATAAAACATCGACCGGCCATTGGAATAGCGCACGTTGCGGCGCAGATTCACTATATTATGAATAAGCGACGCGACAGGGGTATATCTCAACGGATAGCCCATAGTGATGTTCATTGTGGTAAACTCGGGCGGCACCGCATTGATAACCGGAAGAAGCATACTTTCATCGGCAAGCACCACCGCCGTATTGATAGCGTTGTCGGGATCGGTCATGAATCCCTCGGCGAGATAACCGGCAAGCGATCGCCCCGCCTCATCGGCCTGAACAACATTCGACGGCATAGCCTTGATAGTGATTTCAGGCAGAGAGGTTATCTTCTCCTCCCCTATGTCATAGAGCGACGGAAACTGCTCGATATTGGCAGCGAGAAAATGCGACGCCCTGTTGTTTTTTAATTCGAAAGCGGGTGAATTATAATCCCAATAGAAATCCGCGAGACCGCGTGCCTTTAAACGCTCGAAGATTTTAATTTCGGCGGTGGAAAGCACGTTGAAACCCACAAACACATATCTCAATGCCGTAAGACACTCCCCCTCGGCCACCATCCGGGCGGCATTGCGATAGAACATTCCCTGACTGGCAAGCCCGCGGCTGCTGAGAGCATCGGTAAATGCATGATAGAGGGGTGCGAGCACCTTCCAGAGCTTCACGAATTTGTGGCGATGTTTATGATTCTCGCTATCCTCTCCCACATGCTGCCAGAAGCGTTCGATATTTTCAGGCTCAGGTTCCTCTCCCCAGTAACGGCGTATCAGTTCGCGCTGCTCGTCGGAAAGATAGTTGGCCGAAATTTCCCTGAGATGGCTGAGATTTGAAAAAAGATCGTCGGGATTGATCAGGTAGCGGTCAACATCATTGAAATCGCTCAGAATCATCTCGCCCCAGAATATAAAGCGGTCAAAATCGGTCACTCCCGGCTCAAGACGCTTATATTCGTTATAGAGGGTAAACAGTTGCTCATGGCGGGTTGCCTCGCCGAGCTGACTGAACGAAGCCACAAAGTCAGATATGGTTATAGCCTCCGGCTCAAAGTGAGGTTTATCGCTCAGCTCCTCGTCGAGATAACGTGTAAAAAACGAGGCGCTGCGCTTATTGGGAAACACAAAACAGATGTCGGATAGCTCCATGCTGTCGAATCTCGACGCATAGGCCCTCGCTACAAGCTTGAGAAAAGGAATCATGACTTGGGTAAAAGATGAAGAATCACCCGCATGGCGGTGTCGAAATTCACAATCTTTGCGTTGGCGTTATAACCGAGATCGGCACGCGCCTGTTCGAAATCCTCTACAAGGCTTTCAACATTGTCGACCGTGATATATTTGCAGAAACGGGAGCTGAACTCAAGTTCCTCACGATTGAGAAATGTCAGATCAGGCATATTGAAATTGAGCATGAAGTTTTCCCTCAGCAAGCCGGCAGCATATTCATAGAACTCCCGCTGACGGTCACGGCTCAATTCCGAAAGTTTGGCGCTCCACTCTCCCAGTTCGGCCACCTTGCGCTGCCACGCCAGTCTCATAAGTTGGGTAAACCTGTCGAGCAACTCCGCTCCCCTTTTCGATCTTCCTAACGCGGCCTCGGCTCTGGTCATATTGCCGCGCGCCACATGGGCTATCGCGGCGGCATTCGCATTATCAAGACCATGTGTATCCATAAGCCATTGCGCAACCTCAGAGTCGGAATAACGTGCCACCTCAAGCCGCTGCACTCTTGAATAGATCGTGGGGAGAATCATGGCGGGATTGTCGCTCACCATCACAAACAGCGTGTCGCCAAAAGGCTCCTCGATGACTTTAAGCAGCTTGTTGGCCGTCTCCTCATTCATCAGCTCGGGCAACCACCATACCACAATCTTATATTTCGAGGCATGGGCGGTGTAGGAGAGCTTATGAAGCAGAGACACGCTTTCGGTCACATAATTGACCGGCTTAACGTTTTTCTTCGAATCAAACACCGCGCTCCATTCTCCGAAATCCATAAACACCCTGCCCGAAAGATATTCCTGCCACTCGGCGGCAAAATCATCGCTCACCGGCGGCGTGTTCATCTTGTCGAGCTTTACAACAGGATAGATCCAGATAGTGTCGATGTGGTTGAACTTCTGATGCTGAACACATGAGTCACATTTTCCACACGGCTCACCGTCGGCTCCACGCGAAGTGCAGTGTATATATTGAGCGTAAGCGCGCGCAAGCGCAAACTTGCCCGTGCCTGAAGGTCCTTCAAGCAGCAGAGCGTGAGGCAACCTGTCGCTATCGGCCATTTCACGCAGCCGTTCCTTCACCCGCTCATGACCCGGAATATCGGAAAATCTCATCTGGTAGCTTTGTCTTATAAGTTTGGCAAATATTACAACACCTCTGAAAGTGCTTTATACACACTCGGAAAAGCGTTGAGCGAGTAGATATGCACAGAGTCGACCCCCTTTGAATAAAGGTCTTTAAGCTGATGAATGAGCCATTCCACACCAACCTGTTTGGCAGCGGCATCATCTTTGCACTGCGTCAGTTCGTTGGCCAATTCACTGGGAAGGTCAACATGAAACACCTTGGGAAGCACCGTGAGCTGATTACGGTTCACAATCGGTTTGATACCGGGAATAATCGGCACGTTGATTCCTGCCTGACGACAGCGCTCTACAAACGAAAAATATTTCTCGTTGTCAAAAAACATCTGAGTCACGATATATGACGCACCCATATCCACTTTATATTTCAGCCATTGAAGATCGATGTCAGAGTTGGGAGCCTCATCATGTTTCTCGGGATAACCGGCCACACCGTAATCAAATTTGATACGGCGATCATCGTTATCCATTGTCGAGCCGTCAATAAACAGGCCCTGATTAAACTCGTTGACCTGACGCTGCAGATCGCTGGCATGGGCGTGTCCACCCTCCGAGGGAATGAAACGGTTTTCATGACGTGCCTTGTCGCCGCGCAATATCAGAAGATTGTTTATACCGAGAAAATTAAGGTCGATCAGTGCATATTCCGTCTCGAGACGCGTATATCCAGAGCAGAGCAGATGAGGCACCGCCGGAATATCATATCTCTGCTGAATGGCGGCGGCCACGGCTACAGTGCCGGGACGTGAGCGCACACTCACCTTCTGATAAAGGCCGTCGGATGTAGAGCGATAAACCAACTCACTTCGATGAGTAGTGATATTGATATATCTCGGCTTCATCTCCATCAACGAGTCAATATTATCAAACAGACCCGCTATACCTCTCCCCTTCATGGGGGGAAGCACCTCTATCGAAAACCCTTTGGCACCGTTGGCGCTCTCTATTATTTCAGGTATTGTCATTCCTAAACAGATTTGTGTAATAAGTTGCAAAAGTAGCCAAAATTTATCAAATCTCCGAATCCAACCCCATATTTTGAGTTATTGAATTTTTCCTCTGAGTGGCGGCCGAAATTTCGACCGAGCGGAGGCGAAAAGTTAAAAAAGTGTTTAATAAACTAAAAAATAAAATCCTGATGCAATCGGGAGGTGTTATAATTACAAAGAATCACAATCCGTAAGATTTGTGACTTACACACACATAAAACAACGTCATTGTAAAGCTCTCACTAATTCCAACTATGAAAACCACCGTTACTTTCCGTCAGAAATTACTGTCGATTCAGTCTAATCTCCTCAACTTCGCCTATACACTTACACTCAATCAGGATGATGCCTACGACCTGTTGCAGGACACAACCCTGAAAGCTCTTGACAACGAGGATAAATATCAGCCCGACACCAATTTCAAGGGGTGGGTATTTACGATAATGCGCAATATGTTTATCAACAACTATCGCCGCAACACACGGTCGGCCGTGATGATCGACCGCTCGGAAGATCTATACCTCATCAACACTCCTCAGATAACGGAAACGGTGATAACACCCGACGATTCCTACGCAGTAAGTGAAATAACGGATATAATCAACTCCTTCCCCGACAGCTACCGCATACCTTTCACCATGCATGTGGCGGGATATAAGTATTCTGAGATCGCACAGCGTCTCAAACTCCCCGTCGGCACGGTGAAAAGCAGAATATATTACGCCCGAAAATATCTTCAGAAAGCTCTGAGCGACTATAACGATTAATCTTCCGGCATGAGGGGTCAGAGGCTCTTTACCTCATCGACTCCTTCCACTGCCGAAATATGGCTGATAATGCTCTGAAGCTCCTCGGCCGAGTGAACGCCGAAAGTGATTGTGCAGGTCACAATCGAATCTTCGGTAACAGTATTGAAGCCATAGATATTGAGCTTGAGGTGGTTGGTAATACTGTCGACAATATCCATAAAAAGATGGTATCGATCCACCGCCTTAACCTCGATAGTGACGGGATAGATTGTAGAATCGGGTTTATACTCTACTGACACGATGTTATCACCCTTCTGCGAAGCGAGTCTGATGACTATCGGACAATCACGCTTGTGGAGGGTCACATCGCCATTATCCTCTCGAAATCCTATCACCTCCTCGCCGGGTATAGGGTGACAGTGCTCACAGATATTAAACAAAGGTTTGGGCTGACGCTCAAGCCACGCTTCTATCGCGCCTTTGGCCTTATAGGTCACCACATGGTTGAGCCAGTCGGGAGTAGGATGTGCCTCGGGATCGGTAAACACTTCGACCACATCACCTCGGCGCAAAGGAGCCTTGATAGAGGTGAGAAATCCGTTTACGCGCGCATATTTGGCTTTCTCACCCATCAGGGTATGCACCTCAAAGGCAAAGTCAAGCACTGTGGCTTTCTGTGGCAACACCACAGCGATACCCTTTGGGGTGAATGTCATTATGTCGTCGTTATAGAATGAGGTGACAACCTTGTCGATGAAGTTAGCCTCATTCTCACCGCTACGGCGCGCGATGTCGCGCAACACACCACGAAATTTCTCAATCCAACGACGTATATTATCCTCGGTTCTAACGGCCACACATCCCAGCTGACTGTCGCGTATCATGCGTTCCGAACTGATATGCACCTCCTGCCATCTTCCGAAATCGGCAAGCAGCTTGACATGGAAGCTCTGATAGCCGTTTTCCTTAGGCGAATCGATATAATTGATAATTCCTCCGGGTTTCTCCTTAAAACGGTCGGTAAGAACCGAATAAATTTTCAGGGCCATATCCTTTTCCGACTCTCCGGGAGGAGGCGTGGGAAACACCACATCTGTGAAATGGCGGTATTTCAGGTGGTTGAAATCATCGCCATATTTGTGCATTTTGCGCCAAATGCTATATGGACGACGGTATTCAACATATACTCTCGCCTCAATTCCCGCTTTCTCAAGGGTGGCTGAAATCTCGTTGGCAAACTGACGGAGTCGTTCGCGCTGAGCCTCCTCGTCGCGGTCAATCAGATGCAAAAGGTTTTCATACTCTTTCGGGCAACGGAAACGGAAACTGAGATTCTCAAGCTCGGTTTTCACGTTATAGAGGCCGAGACGGTTGGCAAGCGGAGCATAGAAATAGTCGGTTTCGCCGGCTATTTTCATCTGCTTGTCAGGGCGCATTGAGGAGAGTGTGCGCATGTTATGCAGA